>JASFOJ010000095.1:0-17400 GCA_050116575.1 Gammaproteobacteria bacterium
GGTTGATGACCACGCCGCCGGTTGATGAGCGTTTGCCCTGGCTATCCACGATGACACTACCGGCCGCGGAGCCGGCGGAAACGGTACCAAATTCGAGATTGGAAATATTAGTAATGGATAAAAACCGCGTAATGGTGGCAATGGTGGTGCCCGTTGCGGAGTCGGCATGAGCCGGGGCCGCCACAGTCAATATGACGAGCAGGCTGGTATAAATACCCAGGCGGGCGAATTCATTCATATATAGCAAACCTCAGGTACTGATCGGTTACCTGATGATGCCGGGCGCTTCAGTGACGTTTACGTCCGCTGCTAAAATTTCTTGAATGTAGTGAAGGCGGTATCGTTTTAACCGTATTGAGCAGTCCCAGAGTTTTGGCGCGTCAGATTGGTCAATGCTATTGAAAGGTGACGGTCACCATGAAGGTGCCAGTATACGTGCCGGGTGCCTGTCCGGCGCCCACGTTGAGTGTTGCGCCCACCGCCAGGGGCACTGTGGGATCAAAGGCGCCACCGGCGGCGGGATTGGTCACAAAATTGTTGACGGTCATGGTGGTACCTAATGTGCTATGGGTCAGGGTCGCCGGTGATGCCACCGTCACCACCGCCAGCGCCCGGCCCGTGCAGTTGTACGGCGTGGTAGTCATACTGAAGTTGGCCGCGCTGGCGGTACTGCCGGTAATGAGCACAACGCCCCCTGTCGACGTACGCACCCCGGTCGTATCCACCGTCACCGTACCGGCGGCCGGTGCCGCCATGGCACCAAACTGCAACGGTTGCGTTGGTGTAATCACCAGATTGGCGTCGCAATTGGCCGGGTTGGCAGGACAGGCGGGCGGGCAGGTGGGGCCCATACCACCTCCCATGGAGCCGGGCGCGGGCGCGGCTCGCGAGGCTGGTATGGTCGTCAGCATTAGTGTCAGTGCTGTCAGTAAAACAAAACCGATGCCAGTACTGTGACGAGAAAAATGGGTGCAACGGATCATTGTTAAATTAAGTTTAGCTCAATTATTGTTCATTAGTTGACGGATGGAGTGGATGACCGTTTTGCCACGGCGTCAGCGCCGGATAAACTGTGGCAGTAGATGCTACAAAATGGACCTGCGATTTTTATGCCGTATTGGCGTTGGTGGCGCAATTTGAGCGTCAAATAGTCGCGTCCAGGCAATCGAACAGATCCAGGGTCGGGAACCAGCCCAGTTCGCGCTTGGCCTTGTCATTGGCTACGGTGAGAGAAAATTGCATGCCCTCGAACCAGCCCGGATCGCCATAACGGCCGGTATAATGCCACGCGATCCGGTGCAAGTGTCTGGCGAATGCGTAAGGCAGGGGCGGGCTGAAACGGTGCAGGTGTTGCTGGACCAGAAACAACGATGCAACCTGATCGGTGGCGAGATTGAACGCTCCCGTTGCGTCACTGAACAGTGCCCGTTGCAACGCGCCCGCCACGTCCGTTTCCGATACACATTGCAGCAGCGGTTGCGGATCCTTGAACACCAGGTGAAACGGCTGTTTTAACAATGCCGTGACCAGGGGTTGGGTATGCTGTCCCAATATACAGTGCGGGCGCAACCGCACGATGCGCATGTCGGGCCGGTGTTGTTCAAATTCATCCAGCCACTGTTCAACCGCCACTTTGTCTTCGGCATAGTAAAAGTTGCTAACGCTTTGCAGTGGCTGGTCCTCGGTGACAAAAGGCGGGTTGTCCCGTGAAAAACCATACACAATGGCACTGGATACACAGATTAACGTTTTTATTTTATGTTCCGCGGCGAGGCGGGTAACGTTTTGTGTTCCGGCGACATTAACGCTGCGTATATAGTCGCGGTCGAAGCGCTGTCGGCCCAGCAGGCCGTTGTCGTCGATAAAGGCAAGATGAATCACCGCGTCGGTGTCAACAAAGTATGCTGCCAGATCGTTATCACGGACATCGGCGGTGTGGAACTGGAACCGGGGATGGCTCATTGACGACGGTTTAACATCCAGGCCAGTGATATTTTTCACACGCTGGTCATTGAGCAGTACGGGCAGGCTGGCATTGGCGAGGCGCGAAGCGCATCCGGTAATAAGAAGTTTCATGGCAAAATAGAGGATATCGGATTACATGTTTTATAGCCATTGTGGCGCGTGTTGGCGATCTGGAATGGATAATTTCAGCCAGTGTCAATGGGATTATTACCATTTTGTGGAAAAACCGCCACGCCCATGGGGCGCCGGCAAGACAACCCAATGACCTTGCGTGCCGGTTGTGTCATACTGCGACCACTTTATCGTGTTGCGCCGCTATTGCGGACCCCTGTTGCCGGTGTGCAGCCGGTCAATGTGGCCATGGAGGCGTTGCGGAACGAGCGTCGTTTGTTGTGTAGCTGTTTTTCAGGTAGAGGAGTCGGCGGGCAAAACACCCAAGTTGGATTGTTCAGGATTACTCGCAGTTAATTACCAATTTACTTAACACGGACAATGGCATATTCAGCACCGGAGATTTACGTAGGCGCCCGGGGATGGCAATTCGACGATTGGGATAATGGTTTTTATCCTGATGATTTACCCACCGATTGGCGGTTTTCCTTTTACAGTAATGAATTTCAGGCGGTGCTCATTCCCTATGATTACATTGCCCGCTACCCGTTGGACCAATGGCGGGAGTGGGCCGATGATACCCGCAAAGAATTTGTATTTTATATCGAAGTTGCGCAACAAGCCGACTGGCAACAGATAGAGCCTTATCTGAGCCTGCTGGGCGAACAGCTTAACGGGGTGGTCGTGGTTATTGACAAACAGCCTGACCTCGATAGATTGGCGTCGCTCATTCAGCATATTAAAGCCGTTGCCTCCATTTCCATTAAACGCGTCGGCTCCGCGGTCAGCGACCGTGATATGAAAACGCTACGATCCTGTTACGAAGTGAATGAATGCTGGGACGGCGGCGAACAGCCGCCGATGTGGAGTCATGGTGGCGCGGCAATATTGATCCGCGATGAGCGTGATCAGAATACGCCGGACATGCTGCGACAGATCATTGAAAAAGGTTTGGGTTACGCGGGCAAATGTGATGCAATCGCGCTGATTTTCGATGGCCAACCGCCCAAAATCAGCGATATGCGTAATGCCCAGACCATTACCGAGTTATTGGTGTGACGGCTGTAAAGTAAAATGAATTTTCAACACTGACAGGTCAGTTTTTGTAAGTTAAATAACAAAAAAACAATGACAAACACTTCGCAACAAGCCTCGCAACAGGAACCGTTGGTCAAAATTCGCGGACTGAGTTACTTCCGCGGCTCACGGCCCATTTTTGACGGCATAGATATTGATATCGAACGCGGCAAGCTCACCGCTATTATGGGGCCCAGCGGCACCGGCAAGACCACCTTGCTGCGTTTAATTGGCGGTCAGTTACGGCCCCAGGCCGGCACGGTTCACGTCGACGGTGAGGATGTCGCCAGTCTCAACTCCAAACAGCTTTACCGGTTACGCAAACGCATGGGCATGTTGTTTCAAAACGGTGCCTTATTAACGGATCTAAATGTATTTGACAACGTGGCGTTTCCCCTGCGCGAACACACAATCCTGCCCGAGTCCATGGTGCGGGACCTGGCGTTAATGAAACTGGAAGCCGTGGGATTGCGCGGTGCTTACCAATTGATGCCCAGCGAGTTGTCCGGTGGTATGGCAAGGCGGGTGGCGCTGGCACGGGCGATCGCGCTGGACCCGATGATGATCATGTACGACGAGCCGTTTACCGGGCAGGATCCCATCTCCAAGGGCGTACTGGTTTCGCTGTTGAAAAATCTAAACGACGCTATGCATTTAACCAGTATCCTGGTTTCTCACGATGTCCATGAAACCTTGTCCATTGCTGATAACGCCTATGTGATTTCCAATGGTAAGGTGGTCGCCCACGGCAGCGCGGCGCAAATCCGTGAGTCCGATTCGGACTGGGTGCAACAATTTATTCACGGTAAAAAAGACGGCCCGGTACCGTTTCATTATCAGGCACCTGAACTTATGGATGATTTAATGCAGGGCCGCTAACAAGCGCGACGAATGAAGCCGACGAATGTTTATCAACTTTAGAAGGGATTGTTAATGCTCGACGCACTGCAAAGACTGGGGGCTACATCACTGGGTGTGCTTGAGCGCCTGGGGCGGGGTCATTTGTTTTTGTTGCATGTATTGCAGGGCATACCGGGTCTGGCGCTGCGGTTTATGCTGGTTATCCAGCAGATTTACTCCACGGGCGTATTGTCGTTGCTTATTATCGGTGTCGCCGGGTTGTTTGTCGGCATGGTCCTTGCGCTGCAAGGATACAATACGCTGGTGGACTTTGGCGCGGAAGAATCGTTGGGCGTGGTGGTGGCGCTGACACTGGTTCGTGAACTGGGCCCGGTTGTCGCGGCACTGTTGTTTGCGGGCAGGGCCGGTTCGGCGTTGACCGCGGAGATCGGTTTAATGAAAGCCACGGAACAGTTATCGGCCATGGAAATGATGGCCGTGGACCCGCTGCATCGCGTTGTGGCACCACGTTTCCTGGCGGGCTTTATCTCGTTGCCCCTGTTGGCGGCACTGTTCAGCGCCGTAGGTGTTGTGGGTGGATATTTTGTCGGCGTCGGGTTGCTGGGTGTCGACGACGGGGCTTTCTGGTCGCAGATGCAGGAGAAGGTGGATTTGTACGATGACGTTGCTAACGGTGTTATTAAAAGTATCGTATTCGGTTTTGTCGTGACCTGGATCGCGGTGTTTGAAGGTTACGATACGGTGCCCACGTCCGAGGGCGTTAGCCGGGCGACCACACGAACGGTTGTGCATGGTTCGCTGGCGGTATTGGGCCTGGATTTTGTTTTAACCGCGTTGATGTTTGGAGATTAATACATGGATTATTCACGTACGGTTCAGGTTTGGGTTGGCTTGTTTGTTGCCTTGGGTTTGGCATCGTTATTTATGCTAGCGATGAAAGTCAGCAATATCAGTGCCTTGACCGATCAAAACGGTTATGTCTTAAAGGCGAATTTTGACAATATCGGCGGTCTAAAAGTCAGGTCTCCGGTGACCATGGCCGGCGTGGTGATCGGCCGGGTGTCGGCCATTGGCTTTGATCGCAATACTTATGAAGCCGTGGTATCCATGAGTATTGACCCAAAATATAACAATATTCCCGAAGATACCTCGGCGAGTATTTTTACGGCCGGTTTGCTGGGCGAACAATACATCGGACTGGAACCCGGCGGTGCGGAAGATTTTATGAAGGCCGGTGATGAATTTAAGCTGACACAGTCCGCCGTGGTGCTCGAAAAACTAATCGGCCAGTTTATGATGAGCAAGGCCAGCGAATAAAAACTATGACATTAACAAAATCATCAACAATATTGATCAGTTGCATAGCGCTGGTTTTGCCCGTTGCCAATGCCGAAACAATAACGCTGGATATTAACCAGGCGTTGGAGCGCGCCTACAATACCGACCCGCGCATTTCCGAAAAGAAAAAACTGGTGGATGCGGCAAGAGGGCTGCTTGAGGAAGCCAAGGGCGCCGAAAGCTGGGTTTTTGACGTCAACAGTTTCGTGGGTCTGTCACCGGACGTGAAGGGCGGCATCTTTGAAGACAGCCAGGGCAATCTCAACATCAGCAAGGATGCGCTGGATTTTACCGGTGTCTCCCCCTGGTACAACCTGCAATTTCAAATCGTCTATCCGTTTAACACACTGGGTAAATCCGAATCCTACGCCGAAGCGGCGGAAAACAATATCCGGGTGAAAACCGGTGACGTGGAAATTCAAAAAGCCAGCACCTATGTCGACGTGATGACCGCCTATTATGGCTATCTGGGGTCGCGGGACGCGGTATTGATGCTGGAGAAATCCAAAGAAACGGTACAATCCGCCATTGATTTGGTGCAAAGTTGGCTGGATAAGGGCCAGGCTAAGGCGAAGCAATCAGATTTGTTCGCACTACAGACGGGAATGGGGGTCCTGAATCGTTATCTAGAGGAAGCCAGGGCGTTGAACAAAATCGCCCGTGACGGACTTAAGTTGCTAACGGGAGTGGCTGAGAATACTGATGTGGAGCTGGCGGACAAAAGACTGCAGCCCGTGGAGTTGCCAGAAGAAAACCTGGCGCAATTACAGGAAAAAGCCATGGAACAACGGCCGGAAATGATGCAGGTTAGAGCCGGTATGAAAGCCAGGCGCGCACTATTGGCTGCCAAAAAGGCGGAAAAATATCCCAATTTTTATACTGGAATAGCCGGTTCCATTTCCTACTCACCCAACAGGCCGCGGCTGGATAACATCAATATTTATGACCCGTTTAATCATGCGGGGGCGACACCCATCGTCGGTGTTAAATGGGACTGGTGGGTCGGCCGGCAACAGGGCCAGGTAACCCAGGCCGAGGGTGAATATAACGCCATGATCGAGAAGAAGTCCTTTGCCCAAAAGGGCATTCCGTTTCAGGTGGCGGAACAATATCATCAGGTGCATGCCTATCGCAAAATGGTCGATGATATGTATGATGCGGCCAGGTCCGGACGCCGCTGGATGGTAGCCACTTATGCTGATTTTGAGGCCGGGGTCGAAGAACCCTATATGGTAATGACAGCATTCCAGGCATACGTGCTGGCTTACACCGATTATTTGAAGATTGTTAATGAGTATAATTTGCACGTAGCGCGTTTAAAAGTAGCGACAGGAGACATCAAATGACCTCTTTCATCAGCAGACCGGCACTGTTTCTCTTGCTAACCGGGATATTACTAAGCGCTCAGGCCTGGGCCGCGGAAGACGAGCATCCGGCGATGAAGCTCGTTAAGGAGACCACCGACCAGATTCGCGCCAGGATTAAGGAAGAAGACAAAGCGATCAAGGCCGATAACCAGGTACTTTATGATCTGGTAACCAAAATTGTTTTGCCGCATTTTGATTTCAGAAGGATGTCGAGCTGGGTGCTGGGGAGAAACTGGCGCAAGGCCACGGAGCAACAAAAGGAAAAATTTACCGACGAGTTCAGTCACCTGCTGGTGAGAACCTATTCCAAGGCGTTGTATGACAACATCGATCAGAAAATCAACTTTCTGCCCATGCGCGGCAAGCCAGACGGGGACGATGTGACTGTGCGTACCGAAGTGCCTCAACAGGGTGGATTCCCCATACCCATTGACTACAAGATGCATAAAAAGAAAGGCGAATGGAAAGTCTACGACGTGGTGATTGATTCCATTAGCCTGGTGTCCAATTATCGTTCCAGTTTTAACCAGGAAATCAAGAAATCCGGCATCGACAGTCTTATTGCCAGCCTGGCGGAACGCAACCAGAAGCCTATCGATGAAAAGTCCGGCAAATAATCCCTCGACGGCTAGCCTGACGCACCAGGGAGAGGGGCGGTTTACCCTGACCGGCGACCTCAACTTTCAAACGGTTCCCCGGCTGTGGCAACAGGGTAAGGATTTATTTAATGGCCGCCAATCCGTGGAAGTGGATTTGTCGGGGGTTGCACATTGCAATAGCGCCGGCCTGGCGTTGCTTATCGAGTGGTTACGGGCGGCCCGTGCCAACAACCAGTCTATCGCTTTTCGCCAATTACCCACCCAGATGCGGGATATTGCACGGGTTTGTGGTGTTGACAATAAACTGCCCACGTGAGCGTCAAAGTCTTCCGGCGCGATGCAGGCGAAGAGAATCAGTTAACGTCCAGGTACCTGCCGCGGCGGTGACACAGCAGCGCGCTTAACCTTCGGATATTTCAATAATTTTGTTACAATTTGCGCCATTGCCGGGATGTTGGCCGCCAATCTGCGGTAGAATGCCTGCTGGTCCAAAATAGCTATTGATTAAACATCAGCAGTGGGAGACACAACCTATGGAAGACGCGGAAATCAAGGCCTTAATCGAAGCCGGATTGCCCGGTGTTGAAGCCCGGATAAAAGGTGATGGCAGCCATTATGAGGCGATCGTGATAGGCGAGTGCTTCGAGGGAAAGTCCATGGTGAACCAGCAGAAGATGGTTTACGGCGTCCTCAACGAGCATATCACCAGCGGGGCCATTCATGCGTTAAGCATCAAAACGTATACCCCGGAGCAGTGGGAAAAAGCGCGCCAACTGCAAGTCGGTGGCCAATGACGGTCAGCGGTTGCGGCCAACACGGCCAGAGGGAGTCCGATTCACTGCCCCTTAGGATTACTCCCCGGATGCCGGTTTACTTTCTAATTAGCAACTAACGGCAGTTATGAGGCGCCCATGACTCGACGCCAAATAAACGAATCAACTATATGCAAAGGATGCAAGCTCACGGATCAATGATGATATTTACCTGGCTATCGGTGCTGATTGCCAATATAAACACTGTGCATCGCCAGCCAGTCACGAGCTTGTAGAAACAACAATATAAACTAACCAATAAGCCAGCATTCATGGATAAACTCATTATCACGGGCGGTGCGCCCATCAACGGAGAAATCCGTATTTCCGGCGCTAAAAACGCTGCATTACCTATATTGGCGGCTACGTTACTGGCGGACGGTGCCATGCGGGTTTGTAATGTCCCGCATCTGCAGGATGTCACCACGACCATGGAATTGTTGGGCGCCATGGGAGTGGAGCTGGTTGTCGATGAACGGTTGAGCATTGAATCCAATCCGGCGACGATTAAAAACCACTATGCGCCGTACGAACTGGTGAAAACCATGCGTGCATCCATACTGGTATTGGGGCCGCTACTGGCCCGTTACGGTATGGCGGAAGTGTCATTACCCGGTGGTTGTGCCATCGGCTCGCGACCGGTCAATCTGCATGTTCATGGTTTGCGACAAATGGGCGCGGAAATCGACATTGAAAACGGCTATATCAATGCCAAGGCCAAACGACTGAAAGGTGCCAAGCTGGTAATGGATATGGTATCGGTGACCGGCACCGAAAATCTGATGATGGCGGCGACTTTAGCCAACGGGACAACGGTGATTGAAAACGCTGCCCGTGAACCCGAAGTGGTGGATCTGGCGGACTGCCTGAATAAAATGGGTGCCAAAATCGACGGTGCCGGCACGGCGACCATTACCATCGAAGGTGTGGATAACCTCACGGGCGTCGAATATACCGTGTTACCGGACCGGATCGAAACCGGTACCTACCTGGTTGCCGGTGCTATTTCAGGTGGTTACGTCAAACTCCGGGATACCCGGCCGGATATGCTGGATGCGGTATTGGTGAAACTGGAAGAAGCCGGTGCCACGCTGGAGACCGGCGACGATTGGATATCGCTGAATATGCACGGCAATCGCCCGCGGGCTGTGGACATTCACACGGCGCCTTATCCGGCGTTTCCCACCGACATGCAGGCGCAGTTTTGCGCATTGAATGCCGTGGCCGATGGCGCCAGTGCCATTACCGAATCGGTTTTCGAAAACCGGTTTATGCATATCCAGGAGTTACAGCGCATGGGCGCTGATTGCCGTCTTGAAGGCAACACGGTTTTTATCAAGGGCGTCAAACAGCTCACTGCGGCGCCGGTGATGGCAACGGATTTGCGCGCCTCCGCGAGTCTGGTATTGGCCGGGCTGGTAGCCCATGGTGATACCGAGGTACAACGGATCTATCATATAGACCGGGGTTACGAGCGGATCGAGGAAAAATTGCAGCAGCTCGGAGCCATTATCAGGCGCGTACCGAATTGATGGGTCTGAAATAACAGCGGCTCAGTCCGGTAAAATAAATCAACGCAAAGACGCAAAGATTCGTAAAGGCGGAAACAGGCCAATTGCCTGGCTTAGGGATTCAAAATTGCTTCAATGTCAGGATATTCTTATTTAAACTTTGCGACTTAACACCGTTGCGTTTATAAACGCAGTTATTATTTACTCAGGGACTTGCCGGGAAAGTCTTAAATTTTAATCGTGCCGTAAAACCATGCATAAACCATTTATTATTGCCCTGTCAAAAGGCCGAATTTTCAAGGAAACCCTGCCGTTGCTGGCCCACGCCGGCATTCAACCGGTGGATGACCCCGAGTCCAGCCGGAAGCTCATTCTGGATACTAACCAACCCGATACCAAGCTGTTAATCCTGCGCGCCGCCGATGTACCCACTTATGTGCAATACGGCGCCGCCGATGTGGGAGTTGCCGGTAAAGATGTTTTGCTTGAGCACGGCGGTGAAGGGCTGTACGAACCGGTGGACTTGCAGATTGCCAAGTGCCGGTTAATGGTGGCGGGCAAAGCCTCGCAACCGGCGCAGGATGACCTGTCTTCCGGGCGCCGCCTGCGCGTTGCGACCAAGTACATTAACAGCGCGCGCCGATTCTATGCCGGCAAAGGCCAGCAGGTGGAACTGATCAAGCTCTATGGTTCCATGGAGCTGGCGCCGCTGGTGGGCCTGGCCGATTACATCGTGGACGTGGTGGATACTGGTAACACCTTGAAAGCAAACGGATTGCAACCCCTGGAACATATTGCCGATATCAGCTCGCGGCTGATCGTCAATAAGGCCTCTATGAAAATGAAGCACCAAAAGGTGAAGGGGTTTATATCTGATATAATGGATGCGGTCGCCACAAGTGACGGATAGCCGTTCGCACCAAGGACCAACGGGCGAAACAACGATTTTTTATTTGTGCAATTACCGGATGACTTTAATTACTTTCAGCAGCCGTAACCATGAACATCAAGCGTCTCAATAGCTCTGCCCCGGATTTCTGGCAACAACTGGAACGGTGTCTGGCGTGGGAAGAAGTCTCCGACGCCGCCGTTAATGCCACCGTTGAACAAATCATCCAGGCCGTACGCAGCCGCGGCGATGATGCGCTGGTGGAATTCACCAATCGATTCGATGCCATGAACGTGGCGTCAATGCGCGAACTTGAAGTATCACCGCAACAACTAAACGCGGCGTTAACCGCTATCCCCGCCGAGCAAAAGCAAGCCCTGGAGTACGCCGCACAACGGGTGCGGGACTATCACCAGCACCAGAAACAGGAAAACTGGAGCTACACCGAAGCCGACGGTACCCTGCTGGGGCAGCAGGTGACGCCCATGGACCGCATCGGGTTGTATGTGCCGGGCGGCAAGGCGGCTTATCCGTCATCGGTACTGATGAACGCCATTCCCGCCAAAGTCGCCGGTGTGCCGGAACTGATCATGGTGGTGCCAACGCCCAAAGGTGAAATCAATAACCTGGTACTGGCCGCCGCTGCTATTGCCGGTGTTGACCGGGTATTCGCCCTGGGGGGTGCCCAGGCCGTCGCGGCGCTGGCTTACGGTACGCAAACCGTGCCTAAAGTGGACAAGATCGTCGGTCCCGGCAACATTTACGTGGCGACCGCCAAGCGCATGGTGTTCGGCCACGTGGGTATCGATATGATTGCCGGCCCGTCGGAAATTCTGGTGGTCTGTGACGGTAAAACCGATCCGGACTGGATCGCTATGGACCTGTTTTCGCAGGCCGAGCACGACGAAGACGCCCAATCCATTCTGGTATGTCCGGACGCTGCTTATATCGACCAGGTACAACAAAGCATGGAAAGGCTTGTTGGCGAAATGGAACGTGAAACCATTGTCAACGCCTCGCTGTCCCGGCGTGGTGTGCTCATCGACGTGCAGAGCATGGAACAAGCCATTGAGGTTGCCAACTTTATCGCACCGGAGCACCTGGAGTTGTCCGTTGACGATCCGCAGTCGGTTGCCGCCAACATTCGCCACGCGGGGGCTATTTTTCTGGGACGCTACACCGCCGAAGCGCTGGGCGACTATTGCGCGGGACCCAATCACGTGTTACCTACCTCCCGCACCGCGCGCTTTTCCTCTCCCCTGGGGGTTTATGATTTCCAAAAACGTTCCAGCCTGATCATGTGTTCGGCGGACGGCGCCGCCATGCTGGGAAAAACCGCATCGGTGCTGGCGCGGGGTGAAGGCTTGACCGCCCATGCCCGGTCGGCGGAATACCGCCTGAAAAAATCCGACGACACACACTGACAGAGACGTATCCCATCTTCCCTGGATGAAAGACTTTCCATTGCTGCAGCCATGACTAACAACAAGACAAGCAAGATTGCCGGCGCGGGACAGACGCTTGATGATCTGGTCTCCCGGTGGGTGCGTCCCGAGGTGCGGAAAATTGCCGCCTATCATGTGCCGGACCCCGCCGATCTCATTAAGCTGGATGCCATGGAAAATCCCTATCCCTGGCCGGAATCCCTGCGCGATGATTGGCTGGCGCAACTGCGCCAGGCCGCTGTTAACCGTTATCCGGACCCGGCGGCCCGGGCGTTAAAACAGGCACTACAGCGCCGCCTGGAGATTCCGGCACACTGCAGCCTGTTGCTGGGCAACGGCTCCGATGAATTGATACAAATGCTGGCCATGGCGGTGGCGCAGCCGGGCCGGCTGGTATTGTCACCGGAACCGGGTTTTGTAATGTACCAGATGATCGCCACCATGACCGGGATGGATTACCAGGGCGTACCGCTAAAACCGGATTTCAGCCTGGATACGCCTGCCATGTTAAAAGCGATCAGGGATAACGACCCGGCGTTGGTGTTTCTTGCCTATCCAAACAACCCCACCGGCAACCTGTTTGACAAAGAGGCGGTCCGAGCCATTGTCGAAACCAGTCAGGGGCTGGTTATCGTTGACGAAGCCTATCATGCATTCGCCGGTGATAGTCTTGTTGACTGGTTGGACCGGTATAATAATCTGCTGGTGATGCGCACGGTGTCCAAGATGGGGCTGGCGGGATTGCGGTTGGGGTATCTGGTGGGTGATGCGCAATGGCTCGAACAGATCGACAAAATGCGTTTGCCCTATAATATTAACAGTCTGACACAGATCAGTGCGCGGTTTGCATTAGAGCACTTTGATATTTTCCACGAGCAAACGCAGCAGATCTGCAAAGACCGGCAATGGCTGTATGAAGAACTGGAGAAACTGGATAGTACGCAGGTGTTTCCTTCCCGCGCCAATTTCATTTTATTTCGCGTGAAAGGGATATCGTCGCAAACGGTTTTTGACGGATTGCGAGAACACGGTATATTGATAAAGAACCTGGGCAAGGCCCCAGGATTGTTAAAAGACTGCCTGCGTGTTACTGTCGGCACTCCGCAGGAAAACACCCGGTTCATCGAGGCGTTACGGCAGATTGTGCCGCAGCAACGCGGCGGATAATTGATAACGTTGTGGTGTCGTTTGTTGCATTAACGTTAAAGCGAAAACCGGCTGGTCTAAAAGCTTTGTGATATAGATGACGGGAGATTGGTAATGGCGAACAGAACCGCCAGCGTTAAACGCGATACACTGGAAACCCAGATCAGCGTCTCACTGGACCTGGACGGCAAGGGCAAGGCCGACATGAAAACCGCTGTACCGTTTCTGGAACACATGCTGGACCAGGTGGCGCGCCACGGCATGTTGGATCTTGAGATAAGCGCCAGCGGTGATTTACACATTGACGCCCATCATACAGTGGAAGATGTTGGTATTACCCTGGGTCAGGCGTTTGCCAAAGCGGTGGGCGATAAAAAAGGTCTGCGCCGCTATGGTCATGCGTACGTGCCGTTGGATGAAGCATTATCCCGTGTCGTGATTGACTTTTCCGGCCGGCCCGGCCTGGAATACCACGTTACCTATCCCAGGGCAATGATCGGGGAATTTGATGTGGATCTGCTGAAAGAATTTTTTCAGGGCTTCGTTAACCACGCGGCGGTCACGCTGCACATTGATAATATCCGCGGCGCCAACGCCCATCATATTGCGGAGACCATCTTTAAGGCGTTCGGTCGTGCGTTGCGGGTTGCGGTGGAAGTGGACCCGCGCATGCAGGACGTCGTGCCTTCTACCAAAGGCAGTTTATAGCGGGCGGTATCGAACAGGAAACACAGGCATATGTCCAGTATTGCGGTCATTGATTATGGTATGGGGAACCTGCATTCCGTTGCCAAGGCGCTTGGCAGTGTCACTGACATTCGCATTGATGTCACCCATGACGCGGAGCTGATCCTGCGTGCCGACCGGGTGGTGTTACCCGGGGTGGGCGCCATTCGCGACTGTATGGCGGAGCTTAAGCGTCTGGGGCTTGATGAAGTGATCCACGAAGCGGCGCGTTCCAAACCTTTTCTCGGCGTATGCGTGGGGATGCAGGCATTGATGGATTACAGTGAAGAAAACGAAGGCACCCAATGCCTGGGCGTTTTTTCCGGAACCGTCAAGGCGTTTGAAAAAAACCTCATCGATCCGATTACCAATGAACGATTGAAAGTGCCCCACATGGGATGGAACCAGGTTAACCAGGTCATACGCCATCCCATGTGGAAGGGTATTTCTCAGGACGCACGGTTTTATTTCGTGCACAGCTTTTATGTGCAACCGTCGACACCGGAACCCGTTGCGGGATCCACCATCTACGGTCATCCATTTACCTCGGCGCTGGCGCGCGACAATGTGTTTGCCGTGCAGTTTCATCCTGAAAAAAGCCATCGCGCGGGATTAACGCTTTATCACAATTTTGTGCATTGGAATGGCGAAACAAGCTGACCCGTCACTGAAACAATCAGGGAGATTGGCTCAGGGAACGGGAAAACTAAACCGGTTTAACAACAAATTGAACAGACGTTGATACACATGAGGACACAACCATGTTGTTAATTCCTGCGATCGATCTTAAAGATGGTAAATGCGTGCGCTTAAGACAGGGCCGCATGGAAGACGATACTGTCTTTTCTGATGATCCGGTGGCGATTGCCAGGCGCTGGCTGGAAGCCGGCGCCCGGCGGTTGCATATTGTTGATCTCAACGGCGCGTTTGAGGGGCAGCCGGTTAATGCTGATGCGGTGCAGGGCATTGTGCAAGTGTGCAATGCCGCGGATGTTCCCGTTCAGCTGGGCGGTGGTATCCGCGATGAAGAGACGGTGCAAAATTATCTGGACCTGGGAATCAGCTACTGCATTATCGGCACCAAGGCAGTGAATGCGCCGCATTTTGTGTCCGACCTGTGTCTTAACTTTCCCGGTCACATCATCGTTGGGCTCGATGCCAAGGATGGAAAAGTTGCTGTCGATGGCTGGTCAAAACTGTCGCGCCATGATGTGATTGATCTGGCCCGGCGGTTCGAGGAAGACGGGGTGGAGGCCATTGTCTATACCGATATCAGCCGCGACGGCATGATGTCAGGCGTGAATGTTGACGCCACGGTGAAGCTGGCGCAATCCATCCGCATTCCGGTCATTGCCTCCGGCGGTATCACCAATCTGGATGATATCCGCGCGTTATGCGACGTGGCGGACGAAGGCATTATGGGCGCGATAACCGGGCGGGCGATTTATGAAGGCAGCCTGGATTTTGTGGAAGGCCAGAAGCTGGCCGATGATTTGTGTGGCGACCAATAGCGGGCGGAGTGTATTAACTGGATTGTAATAACCGGACTGTTACAACTGGATCGTAAAAACTATGGGTTTGGCAAAACGAATTATTCCGTGTCTTGATGTTGACAATGGCCGCGTCGTGAAGGGCGTGCAATTTGTCAATATCCGCGATGCCGGCGATCCGGTGGAAGTGGCGAAACGTTATAACGAAGAGGGCGCGGACGAGCTGACATTTTTGGACATCACCGCCAGTTCCGATAACCGCGAGACCATGGTCCACGTGGTAGAGCAGGTGGCGGGGCAGGTCTTTATTCCTCTGACAGTGGGCGGGGGTATCCGCGAAATTCCGGATATCCGCCGTATGCTTAACGCCGGTGCCGATAAAGTCGCCATTAACACTGCGGCGGTAGCCAACCCGGAGTTTGTCAAGCAGGCGGCCGACCGGTTTGGATCACAATGCATTGTGGTTGCCATTGACGCCAAGTCGGTTAGTAAGGATGGTGAGCCGCCTAAGTGGGAGATTTTTACCCATGGCGGTCGCAAGGCGACAGGCATCGACGCGGTGGAATGGGCCCGGCGCATGGTGGATTACGGCGCCGGCGAACTGTTGGTGACCAGTATGGATCGTGACGGCACCAAGAAGGGTTTCGATATACCGTTAACCCGGGCCATTTGTGATGCGGTATCCGTGCCGGTAATTGCCTCCGGCGGGGTAGGCACCCTGGAACATTTGGCCGAAGGCATTCTTGAAGGGCATGCCGACGCGGTATTGGCCGCCAGTATTTTCCATTTTGCCGAATATACCATTGAGGAAGCCAAGCGCCTGATGGCGTCAAAAGGCATCGAAGTCAGGCTTTAACCTGTGATTGATCGAATATTCCACGACCCACGCAACAGGCATCCCTGGGAGCTGTCAAAATACTCGTATCAAAATACTCAATAGTTCAGCCAACCACATAAATTTCAACGCAAAGACGCCAAGACGCAAAGTAAAAAAACCCATAAATACAATTGGTTGCAGTGTGGGTCTGAATGATACTGATACCGGCGGGATCGGTCTGGGTAAAGCATCGGTGATAGAACCAGTGACACCATAAATCGATTCGTCGAACGGTGCGACTCCCCGGATGAAAAAGGTAGAGTTGCGATATTTTTTTGGCTATTCTCTGCCCCTTTGCGTCTTCACGTTGAACAACATTATTGAATTTGCCCTGGATACTTGTAATGAGCCAAACACATAACTGGCTGGATGATATCAAATGGACCACCGATGGCCTGGTGCCGGCCATCGCCCAGGACGCCGCCAGCGGCAAGGTGCTAATGCTCGCCTGGATGAACCGCGAATCGTTGCAATTGTCCGTCGACGAAAGGCGCGCTATTTATTGGTCACGGTCGCGGCAAAAGCTGTGGCGTAAGGGCGAGGAGTCCGGTAACGTACAGAAAATCAAGGATATTCGGCTGGATTGCGATAATGATGTTATCCTGTTGTTGGTGGAGCAGATCGGCGGTATTGCCTGCCATACCGGCCGGGAGCGCTGTTTCTATAAACAGCTGCAAAACGGGCAGTGGGTAGACGTGGAGCCGGTGCTTAAGGATCCATCGACGATGTACAAAAAATGATGTACAAAAATAAAGTACAAGAAATCACGGTGTTACACGGATAGTGGTACGGGAAAGAGAAGAGCTATGTCACAACAGTCGCCACAGCAGGATGTCCTGACCAAGCTGGCCGGGATCCTGGAACAACGCAAAACCGCGGACGCCGATAGTTCCTACGTCGCCAGCTTGTATCACAAAGGTCTGGACGCCATTTTGAAAAAAATCGGCGAAGAAGCGACCGAAACGGTTATTGCGGCGAAGTCCGGTGACAAACAACAAATTGTCTATGAAACCGCGGATTTGTGGTTCCATACCCTGATATTGCTGGCGCAGCAGGATTTGCAGCCTCAGGACGTACTCAATGAACTGGAGCGCCGGTTCGGTACCTCCGGCCATGCTGAAAAAGCAGCGCGGGGTAAATCGTCATGAGCGATTGCCTTTTCTGCAAAGTCGCCGATGGAACATTG
>JASFOJ010000096.1:0-17358 GCA_050116575.1 Gammaproteobacteria bacterium
TCACCGGTATCCCCCTTAACCAGCTCACCATGTAACACGGCATCCGCAAATCCCGTCGATAAATTATCCAATACCACCACTTGTTCGCCGGCTTCACCCAGCTGACGCACCACGTGGCTGCCAATATATCCGGCGCCGCCGGTGACCAGAATGCTGTTACTCATCAATACTCCAAATTCACTTTTATTTAATGAACGGGATGCTAATATTATTACGTGTTATATCGATGACAAATACCGAAATCCAGTATTGCCTTCAATGTGTTAAGACCGGGCTAGTTTACGGACAGTCCGGTATCTAATCAAACGTATTTCCCTGCGTTACGAGCTGTAACTAATTGGTTAAAATTTCACTTGAATTTAGCGATTACAAAAAGTTATAGTAGTGAGAATTTAAACCACATCAGGCGCTTACGCGAGTTTTTTTACGGAATTTTTCTACCGACCGGAACGGTTAACTGGCTGAACTTACAACATTTAATAACCAAGATTCATAAGGTCTTTCAAGTGGCTGTAAGTAAAGGTCAAACAAATTTAGCGACTAGATGTGGACGGCTTAACGAACGCAATGAATCGACTTGCATGAATCTGTAAGCATCGACGAAATCGACGAATGAGAATTTGCGCATTTACCGCAGTTACCTTTGCGCAGTGACGTCGAAGTTATGTTTATGTGCAGTTATGTGCAGTTACGTTAAGTTAAGCCCACAGGGTTCCAGGTGTTGACGCACAATCCGTTATAAATTGAAGATAAGTAAGGTGATCCACCACATTGGCACTATCTATTTTAATTAATGTGCAATGTCGGGAGCGAAGGCAATAAACACAAACAACAAAACGTTGAACACACGATGAAAGTCGGCGTGATTGTTGGGGTAAGCCTTACTTGCAGTACTCAATGTGTTAGCAGTGTCAATACCTGCCAATGAGGTTAAACATTCCTGGCATTTTGAGAGAGTAGTAACGTGTATCAATCCTATTATAACCTGACAGGGAAGCCGTTCCGGTTAAGCCCTGATCCGGCGTTTTTCTTTCCCAGCCGCGGCCACAAGCGTGCACTGGCTTATCTTCGTTATGGACTACATCAAAACGAAGGTTTTGTGGTAATCACCGGCGCGCCCGGCACCGGCAAAACCACGCTTGCCCAGATCCTGCTGGACGAGATGGGTCAGAAAAATGTGGTAGTGGCCCACTTGACCACCACCCAATTGGAAGCCGATGACATGTTGCGCATGGTGGCCGCTTCCTTTGGGCTGCGCTACGAACATCTCGACAAAGCCGCGCTGCTGAAAACCATCGAATCCTTTTTACTGGCCCGTTCCCGTGAAGGTAAACGCGCCTTGCTCGTCATCGACGAAGCGCAGAACCTGCCGGCGCGTTCTCTGGAAGAACTGCGCATGTTGTCCAACCTGCATGTGGGTGACAATGCGTTACTGCAAACCTTCCTGCTGGGGCAAGTCCAGTTTCGCAAAATGCTGGAAGATCCCGATTTGGAACAACTGCGCCAGCGTGTCATTGCCAATTTTCATTTAAGTCCGCTGGCAGCGGACGAAAGCCAGCGCTATATCGAAGCCCGCCTGCGCCATGTGGGCTGGGACAACGATCCCCATTTCGCGGAAGTGGCCTTTGAAAAAATTCATCAATATACCGAAGGCGTGCCGCGCCGGATCAACATGCTGTGCGACCGCATCATGCTGTACGGCTGCATGGAAGAGCAGCACAACGTCACCGGTGAGCTGGTGGACATGGTTAGGCGTGAACTGGAACAGGAGGTGACCGGCTACGACAGCGTCGATGCCGACCAGGTCACTGAGTCATCGAGCAACGATAGCGTCGCTGAACCGGCGAGTAACAAAGCCGGTCCAGAAAAAACCGACGACAGCCAGGACACACAAGTCACCACGCCGGTGGAGCATTCGCAATCCGCAAAGTCCCAGTCTCAACAAGCCCCTTCAAAAGGACAGACTACACCTAATAAGCCGGCCAGGCAGAAGCAAAAAAACGCTCAGCCCAAGCAAAACCAACCGGCCAAAACCGAACAAAACGTAAACGCCGCGGCGGCGAAATCCATGGCCGAAAGCGATGAGCCAGACCATACAACAATGGCGGCAAAAGCCGCGCCGCAGGAAGATGCGCCCATCGAAACGCCGGAACAAGCCGAAGCCCGCGAGCATCGCGCCGAACCCTATATGCCGGTCCTTGATGCCGACGAAGAAGATTTCATAGAAATTACCGAGGATTTCATTGCGGCGTTCGATAAAAGCATTTCCATTAGCGATGACGACACTGAAGAGCCGGCAACCACTGTGAGAAAACCCACTACGTGGGAGCAACAAGATAAGCCCACCGGTACTGCTCCGCGCAAAAATCTGCGCCAGGAATCCAGTTGGGAACAGGATAACGACAAAACCGAAGTCGCCCTCCAGGAAGAGGGCCACGCCGACGAGCCGTCAGAAGACGGTGACGTTCTGGGCAACACGGTCAAACACAAACAAGTTGCCGAAGTGGACACCGAGGACAATATCGAACTGGTGGAAGAAGAAGAAAGTCCGGCTGCGGCGCAGATTTCCGAACGAGATTTATTTCGGGTCATTCCCGGCGGCAAAGGTAATACGGGCAAGGACAACGGCGCGGGCGGCTCACCGGCGGATACGCCCAAGACACCCATGGCACCCGCTGCCAGCGCAGCACCTTCCTCTGAAGACGTAGTGTTGCGTCGTATATTGCGACTGGTACTGGCATTCCACCGTTCACCGTCCAGTTTTCCGGGGTTGGATGATCCCACCCAGCCGTTACCGGAAGGCGTTAGCGAGTTATTGGAACTGGCCGTCTCTGACGATCAGGTATTAACAAAAGTCAGCCCAGCGGCGGTCATGGGCATCTCTCCGGTTATGTTACGGGCGGCGGTACGGTTTTTTGTGCGTCGCACCCTGTTTTCGGCCCGGGGCGATTACCACCGTATATTGGGATTGACCAGCAACGCCTCGGTGGCCGACATCGAGCGTCATTACGATTTACTCATGCGCCTGCTACGGCAGGACAAGCAACCTGGAGCGGCAGAGTGCGTGGACAAAGTCGGACGGGCTTACGAGGCTCTGATGCGCATTGACGATAACCCGATCGTGTCGGCGCCGGACCACCCGGTGGATAGCACCAAACCCGCCACAGACGCATCGGACAACAAGGCTGCGGCAGTTCTCGAAGCTTTGGAGAATCCGGAACTCACCATCGATTTCAGCCGGGACGTCAAACCCGAACCCAAGCAACAACCGGTGGCCGCGTTTTTAAACAACGCGGGCGGTGACCACTACACGCCTGATCCGCGTATTACCCGTCGCCGGTTTCATTTGCTGGGACAGGCAGCCATTCTGGGCATAGGCGCATTGGTCGTCGTGTTGGTGATTTTCATTTCACAGCTGGAACCGTCAGAAACCCGTGACGCCAGGGCCCGTAATGAAAATTTGGTTGCTTCCGAGCCGCCCGTCGCCGAGGAGTCCAGCGTTAATAGTCCGAACCAGGACCTGGCGTTAAACGACGGCACGTCGGAAGAATCGGTGAGCAAAGAACGCGCCGTGATGGCGGCCGATGTTGCTGCTGAGGATGAGCACTCTAACCGCCAAGATAACCGCGACAGCAGTGCGAAATTAGCCAGTTCCACGAGTGATCATTCACCGGCAAAACCGGCTAAGCACGAAAACCGGCGCGAAAAAACGTCTCCGGTCAGAATTGCCTCATCATCGGAAGCTGCCTCAACACCGAAACCATCGGCGAAAACCAGTTCGAGTTCCTCAACGAAAAAATTTACTCCGGTTCCCGTAAAATCAAAAGACACCGACACTCAAACCCAAACCGAGCCGACTGCCGTGGCTACCGCACAACAGAACTCCCAACCGGCTCCGGTACCCGTAAAACAGTTTAAGCCGGGTTCGACACAGAGCAGTGGCTCTGTTAAGACGCAGCAACAACCGCAAAGCGTACCGGTGACACCCAAATCACAAGATTTGGCGTCGCCATTACCCTCATCGTCCAACGAGACAGTGGCAACACAAACTGCACCGTCCCGTTTCCAGCCGGTTCCGGTACAGGAAAAATCTTCTGTTGCCAACACCAGCAGTGTTCCCGTTACCGAACGGACGCCTTCATCAACTGCAGGCACATCTGCGCCACAAAATACAGCTGTTCCGCAGAACCAGTTTGAAGGCAAGGATATACCTCTTGCTGCAACAAGCGTGCAAGACACTACAGCAAGCGCGGCAGCCGCCGGCAATGCGTCGAGCGTGTTAGCCGGTAGTGGCACTAGTGGCATTAGCAAAGTTCAACTGAACCAATTGTTAAAGGACTATGCCAGGGCGTTTGAAAACGGTGACCTCAATAACCTGGTAGCGCTGTTTGAGTCCACCGCGCGTACCAATACCCAAACGTCTAAAAAAGGCATTGAAAGCGAACTTCGCCAACTGTTCAGTACCAGCGCATCACGCAACATTACATTGATTCCTACGGTGTGGGACGAACAAGGACACTTCGCGCGAGGCGTGGGTAAGTTCAGCCAGACTGTCGTGCCCCAGGGTGGACAGCCGACAACCGTAAAAGGTAAATACACCATCCAGGCTCGTTTGGACGACGGCCAGGTGAAGATTTCCCGGTTTTACACCTCTAACGAAGTTACATCCACAAACCAGGCCGCGAACAACCGTGCCCCGCGCCAGGGAGAACTCAAAGCGCTGTTGACCTCGTTTACCAAATACTATGAAAACGGCGATATCGATCAGCTGATGAGCCTGTTCGCCAACAACGCCCAAACCAACGATCAGACCACCTTGTCGGGCATTCGCAAAGACCACATGGACCTGTTCAATACCACCGACGCCCGGCAGATGTTTCTTAAAAACATAAGCTGGACCGTGAAAGGCAATGTCGCCAAGGGAAACGGTAACTTCGAAGTCATGGTGCAACCCAAAGGACAGACTGAATTTGCCTCGGTCAAAGGCACCATCGATGTTGAAGCCGTCAAAAACGGCAACCAAGTGAAGATTACCAAGTTCTTTCACCATCAAAAGTAACCGGTTTTATTCGCTCAGTAAGCGCCCGCACCGGGGATTATCCCTGCTGCGGGTTTTCTTTTTAAGGAATCGGGATAATCGCCCGGTATCCGGGAATGCATGAATTGTGTTTCCATATTGGGACTTCCCAAGTGCAAGAACGAAGGAGTAGGAGCCTGTCGTGCAGGTGATCAATCCGCGGCATGGAATGAATGCTGATCGCTTGCAAGGCAAGCTCCTACACCGTCGCGAGTATCTGGGTTTGCTTAAGGCATGGTGGCAAGAAAAACGTGAGGCGTGGTTGATGCAATGCGCTTTGCTTATTGCACCCTATACAGGCCGCAAATAAGGGGTTGTCTCCTGCCGGGGATTATTACTCGTATGATAGCCGTCGGCTACGGTGTTCGTTTCCGGCGTAGGAGCCTGCTTGCAGGCGATTATTTTACCTCGTTCCCACGCTCTGCGTGGGAACGTAAAGAGCCAGGATCAATGGCTTACAGTTCACATTCCGCAACGCAATCTACAGTATGACCATGAAGACAGCACAACGATGAAATACAAAACCTTTGGCAATACCGATATGCAACTCTCCGAAGTCGGTTTTGGCGCCTGGGCCATTGGCGGCAACAGCTTCGGTCATGTCGACAAGCGTGATTCACTGGCTGCTTTGGCAAGCGCCGAGCACCTCGGCTGTAACTTCGTGGATACCGCCGCTGTCTATGGTAACTCGGAAGCCATCTTAGGTGAATTTCTGCAAGGACGTCGCGACAAATGGTTTGTGGCCACCAAGTTCTCGGGCGACAAACGCGGCATGACAGCAGTGATCAACGAACAACTGCAACGGTTAAAAACAGACTATATAGATTTTTACCAAATTCATTGGGTGCCCAACAAAACTAACTATTACCTTTACGATGAATTAAATACACTAAAACAGGTTGGGAAAGTTCGGTATATCGGCGTTTCATTGTACAACGTATCCGATATCGATTATGTGCTGAAAAATACCAACATCGACGGCTTTCAAGTAGCTTTCAGTTTGCTGGATCCGTATCCTTTGCTACGGCGCATCAACCAGATCCGCAAACACAATATGAGTGTTATCGTGCGTTCCTCCCTGCACAATGGTTTTCTGACCGGAAAATATAATAGCGCATCGACGTTCTCCGATGAAAATGATCAACGACACAAATGGCCACAGGACAAAATCAGCAAAACCGTACAAATGGCCGAGCAATTTCGTTTTCTGGAGCAAGCACACGGCTCCATGGCAATCGCCGCGGCGCGCTATCCACTGTCATTTCCGGAAGTTACTACGGTCGTAATGAGCACAAAAAATGCAACGCAAGCTGATATGAATTTCGGCGAAGTCCCGAGGGAAATGCTAACTACCAGCGAACTATCAGAAATCCACGACACTCAGAAACGGCTGGGATTAATAAACATTCCCGTTACGCGAAGGGTAAAAGAACGGCTGTTACGGTTGAAGGAAAAGTATCTTTAATTATCAAAAAGCGTGAACCATGAGTAGTTCCACCAAAGATGCTCTCAAGGTATTGTAAAACAAAAGTATTTGAATGTTTGCCATTTGTGGATTACAGTGATTTTACTCTAGCCAAGAAATTTGGGAGCTGGCATACTGCCCGGGTTATACTGCAACTGATCGACCAAGGGTGTCACTTTGGCGCCGCTACTGAAAAAATGGTCGTTAAGTTAATTTAGGTGGTCTGGCATATTGCTGTGTTTGGATCAACTGTGATTTTATTCGCGACATTTGGGTTTTTTAGAGAGTGAAACAAGAACTGCTATCAATAGTTGTGCCAGCCTATAATGAGCAAGAAGTACTGCCGGAATTTCATCGGCGGGTTAGCGACGTTTTGTCGGGTATTGCCATGGATGCGGAGTTTGTCTATGTAAACGATGGCAGCTCCGATAATACCCTGCAGGTCCTTCATGGTCTAAGCGAAAAGGATGATCGCGTGGCAGTCGTCGATTTGAGTCGCAATTTCGGCAAGGAGATCGCTTTAACCGCGGGCCTGCACAAAGCCAACGGCGATGCGGTCGTCGTGATCGATGCCGATTTGCAGGACCCCCCGGAACTCATTCCGCAACTGATCGCAGAATGGAAGAACGGCTATGATGTCGTTTACGCCAAACGCGTTGCGCGCAGCGGCGAGACAATGCTGAAAAAAGCCACGGCCCACGCATTTTATCGGTTAATGCAGCACGTCAGCCGGGTGAGAATTCCGGAAGACACCGGTGATTTTCGTTTATTGAGCCGCCGGGCAGTCAACGCCTTAAATTCATTGAACGAATACCACCGGTTTATGAAAGGGCTGTTTGCGTGGATTGGGTATCCACAGAAAGCCATTACCTATGAACGGGATCCACGCCATGCCGGGCAGACCAAATGGAACTACTGGAAATTGTGGAACTTCGCCATTGAAGGCATTACATCATTCACCACGGCGCCGTTACGAATCGCCACTTATATTGGTTTATTGACAGCGGTGGGTGCATTTGTCTATGGGACCTACATGATCGTCGATACGTTGCTCTACGGTAACCCGGTAGCAGGTTACCCGTCGTTGATTGTCATTATCCTGTTCTTAGGGGGCGTTCAGTTGACTGCCATTGGCGTGATTGGTGAATACCTTGGCCGGATTTTCAATGAAACCAAACAACGTCCCCTTTATTTTGTCAACGAATACCGTCCTTCGCGTCAAGTGATGGCAAGTCACCAGCCTCAGGATTTACAACAGAACCAACAAGTCCAGCAAAAAGTCGTCGAGAAAATCTCTTCCCAGCGATCGTAAGTATTTAAAGGTGCAGACGCAAGATTTATCCATGAGAAGTAAAATCAACTCGGTCTTAAACAACCCACAAGCCAGGTTAACCATCCAGCAATTTGTTACCTTCGCTGGTGTTGGTGCCATCGGCACGGCTGGACATTATCTTACGTTGATACTTCTGGTACAGGCGTTCGATGTAATCCCCGTGACGGCGTCATCGGTGGGATTTCTTGTTGGGGCAGTGATTAATTACATCCTGAACTACCGCTACACCTTTCGCAGCGATAAGCGCCATTCGGAAGCCATGCTGAAATTTTTTATTGTCGCCGCGATCGGCGCGGCATTAAATGGATTCATCATGTATCTGGGTACCGAGGTCGGTGATATACACTACCTCCTGGTTCAGATCGGCGCGACCGGGACAGTCGTGTTTTTTACTTTTGTGCTAAACCGGTTGTGGACCTTCGCGGAGTAAAATGCGTGTGCGGAGCCTGCCGTGCAGGCGATCAATCCCCGGCCTGGAACAACTACAATCGCTTGCAAGCAAGCTCCTACACCGGAAACGAGTCCGATGGCAGTTACTCAGGCTTGCGGTCAACATCTGCCAATGCGTCTCATTGTGGGGTAGGGTGTCAATAAGCGAAGCACATTGCATCGTATGAATAACGATTTTGTGCAAACCTATCGATGGCGTAGGAGCCTGCTTGCAGGCGATCAATCCCTGGCAAAGAATAAACCCAAGCGTTTGCATGGCAAGCTCCGACACCCGAAAAGAACGTCCCAGCCAACGCCCGTCATGCCGGCAATAATCACGGGCGGAAACAGCCCCTTTTGGTTGCCGGCTGGGGTAGGGTGCAATAAGCAAAGCGCATTGCACCGCCATTTCGTGTGCTCCAGATAAAGAAGAAACCTGCCGCGCACGCGACAAAAGCTGATTCCATGCCGGGGCGACCAAATTTTGCCCCAAATTGATACTATTTACCGTCATAATCCCCTGATTTGATTGACATACCAGGCCGTCGGGTTCATCATTCCGTTTAAATAGAAGACAACACCAGGGAGGCCATTCAATGACCAACTCCATAAAAACCGTACTGATTGCAGCAGCGGTATCGCTATTAATCACATCAGCCGCCAGTGCATCCGAAGAAATCCAGCTTGCCGAAGCTATTGGCGGCGCCAGCACGAGCACCGCCGGAACCGACACAACCGCCGCGGCGCAAACATCGCAGTCGGCAATCGCGCTGCAGACCGCCAATACAATCGCGTTCGGAGCTATCGCGGCCTCTGCGCTTGCCATTGTAGCCGGTGCTGACAGCGCCAGCACCCATTAAAAGCGGCAAAAACACCAAAAAACCGGCAAAAATACCGGTACGTCGATTTAAGTTGAGACCGTTCTGGCCGTTACGGTATTATGCTTGACAGCCCGGCTCCCGGAGCCCATAGTTTTATTGTGTAAAGAATCAGCTAAATCGAGTACGTCGGAGAATAATTTATGAAAAAAGTCCTAATCGCCCTGGCCACTTCACTGATAATTACCACATCCGCATGGGCAGGCGAAGAAATCAAACTGGCTGCCGCTATCGGTTCCGGCGCCGCCGTTCAGCCCAACCGTACCAGTGACGCCAACAAAACCGCGGGCGCTGGCGAAACCGCGGCGGGTGCGGTGTCCACGACCACCATGATTACCATTGGAGTAGTTGCCGCTGCCGGATTGGCAGCCATTGCCAATTCAGGAAGCTCATCAAGCCATTAACGGTCAATACGCTAGCCAGTAAACAAGTTTCAGCGGTTCAAATAGGTCCAAATAAAAAGCCCTTACTGTTTCAGTGAGGGCTTTTTGTTACCCAGCCATATTTTTTTCGGGGCAGGGTGACGATAGGTAAAGCGCATTGAGCCCTATGATTCCACTATTGCCACCTCGTTCACTTGCTCTGCGTGGCAATGTATACACCAAGGCTTCAAGGCAAAGGCCAGGTAACAAAAAAGGCAACTCCGCTGAGTTACGAAGTTGCCCCATTACTAATCTCAATGAATTAATTGGATACTAAATTTCTTGACGATATTTCAAAGAAGGTATTAACAGACCCAGCAGAGCAAGACCTAACAGAAAGACCGTTTCCGGTTCTGGCACGGACGCGATAGTTAATGTGGCAGTTTCAATCTCAGCCCACCAATTGCCCAGAACCTCTATTGTTGTCGCGTTATTCACATCCATGCCGGTCATGATCCACGACGGATCGAGGTTAAATACTGTGGTGGACAAACCGGTTATGCCACCCCCGGTCACTCCAGCCCCGGCCGTGATGTCTGAAACAGATCCAGGTGAATAGAATCCCTGAGTCTCCAACGTGCCCAGAATATTTCCATTGAAGCTGGCCTGTATCAGCTCAGGACCAACACTGTCACTTGCACCATCAACATCCTCAGCAGTGATAGTCAGCGTTGCCCATGCAATCGGGTCTTCTGATCCATCGTAACTGTGAGTCCAGCTTACGGAACTGGAACCACCACCCGAATTAATTATGGTGTAAACATCCACTGTATCGACGTATAAAGCATTCGCGTTGACCGATACCAACGATAACAATGCTACCGAAAGCCCGGTTAATAACTTTTTCATTTTAATCTCCTCCTTGACCATAAAAATAACAATTTCACATTCCTGGTATGGCAAGACCCATACCAATTGAAGTATGGAGATTAAGCTGTTTTATATTAATCACTTACAAAGGTCGTCGATTTTTATTTTTATATCTGTAAATGTTTTCGACACGAGAAAAATTTTAATTGATATAAGTCAAGATAAGAGTTCCGTAATCAGCCGTTAGCACAATAAATTTGTTGTGTGTTTAACCAATCACTTGATTTACTATTAACAACTCCCGAACTTTATGGAGTTATTTGGTTTTTTAAAATTTCTATGTGTAAATTATTTCGACGTAATCATGATTGATCTTTACAAATCTTAATATAACGGAGAAATTTGGTGTCGTTCTGAATTTAAAACAGCAAAGGCGGGTACTCATAACAAATTGGTTGCCGTTAGAATTGTCACTGATTCGACAACCGCCATATGACGTTTAGGACCTTCCACCAAGCGCGTTTGTGGAGTAGGAGCCTGCCCAGCAAGCGAAAAATCCCCGGCCTGGAACAAACCCAATCGCTTGCAAGCAAGCTCCTACACCGGAAACGAGACCGATGGCAGTTCCTCAGGCTTGTGGTCAACACCTGCCAATGCGTCTCATTATGGGGTAGGGTGTCAATAATCGAAGCGCATTGCACCGTATGAATAACGGTTTTCCGCAAACCTATCTATGGAGTAGTAGCCCTGCAGCCGAAATATCCCAGGCATGGAAAAACACTTTAGAAACGAGCCCAATTACAAAAACCCGCCACGAGCCTTGCGCTCCAACGTAAAAGGTTTTGGTAAATGATGCGTTAATTATAAGAATTCAATTCTTTTCGGACCAGGCTTCTGTCAACGTCGGGTTTTTTCTCAGTTAGCAGTTTTAAAAATTCTCTGGCTGTCATACCGTTATCCCGGTCCGGTATCGACGGATCCGCTCCTTTTTTCAGCAGGTAAGCCACCAGATTATGGTCATTCAACAAAATAGCGGCCTGAAGCGGTGTTAATCCATCGATACGGCTTTTGCTATTGACGTCCATGCCTTTAGCAATGAAAAAATCCAGTAAACGTTTTCGTTTCGCGTTGTTTTCGATCGAGATCAAGAACCCGAGACCGGCACCCTTGTTCAGGAACGCAATGTCGTCCCTATTGCCTCGGAAATTTACCAAATAATATTGACATACGTTTGAAGGTATATAACTTGCTTCATCGTTAACGCTGCATACAATAAGATTCTCAATATTATCTTGCGACAGAGAATAAACGCTTGTTGCGCCAGCAACAATAATTACAACCAAAAGACCAATTAAGAGTTTTTTCATGGCCGGTACCATATATGCGTTATGCGTAGGTTAACATCGCACTAAATTGAGTGCTCTTTTTAGCAATACCCGCCGCTAACATAGAGAGATAGCGACCGAAGTTAAGTTCCAGGCGGCTACGTACAATTTCGTAGATTTCGACGTTTAACAAGTCTTTAGGATTAGCGTGTTTGAACCAGTGCTTTGATGCTTTCTTTGCAAACTTGGTGATTATTTTTTTTACGCCGGCTGTGGGGTTGGCAACCGATTTGAACAATGCCTGGATGTATCCCATTGCATAAGAGGCGTCAATAGCTTCGACTAATAGACCCTGAGCAAATTCCCGAACGTTGTCATTAACCGTTAATTGGTCAATTTTCTTTTGTTGGGACTTAAAAAAGAATTTAAGGATCTGTCTCGTTTCGTCTTCATTGAACAACAACTCGTCGGGACTAAATTTTCGTAACGTCACTAAGCTAGCCATTTAGGATAACTCCCTGAAATACTTATTGAATGGCAATTTAAAATATGTGGAAAACTGTGAAAGAACCCCTATTAACATACAACATTTTTCATCGAATTTAAAGAGTGGTTGATAACTGTGTAATGGCAAGTAAATATAGTTAGCCGCACAAAATTTATAGCTGTGACGCGAATTTGCACTTGCAATGTTTGACGTTAACAGGGCAACGAATCACCCCGTGTGCAAATGACGTTTCTCTTGCTTTCATGTGCCTTACATAAACGGTTACTTTCGGAATCCCCGGCCTGGAACAAACACAATCCCTTGCGGGCAAGCTCCAACACCCGCAACGAGTCCAATGGAGGTTCCTCAGGCTTGTGGTCACACTGAAGCAAAATATTCTGCCAATGCGTCAATTGTTGGGGTAGGGTGTCAATAAGCGAAGCGCATTGCACCGCATGAATACCGGTTTTCCACAAACCAATCTATTCTATGGAGTAGTAGCCTACCGTACAGGCGATAAACCCTCACCGTGAAATATACACAATCGCTTGCAAGCGAGCTCCTACACTGCAAACGAGCCCGATAACAATGTGCTTATGTATGATATCCGCAGCCCGAACTGGTACGCAGAACCCCATTATCTCTCCGAGTTCACTATCGACGGTCAGATATTCTTTGGTATCCGAATTTTAAAATCCCGACAGATCAAGAATTTTTGTCTGAAAAACAGTTGCTTATTACGGTCACTGCCGGTTCCGATGATAATTGTTATACTATATATAAATCGGCAACTTAAGAAGGTTTGTTGCAATTGTGGATATTTCTTGATTTTATATGACCTGATATATTTATCCGGTCATTATGTTTCGATTTTCCCAAGGGATTGTTGTTAATGGAATTTGAGATAATTGGAGCAATTGAAAACCAAGAAACATTTGCTACAGGTAATGGGATACGGGAACTGTCCAGGCTGCAGAGGATATACGGGAAAGGCAAGTGGAGAAAACGAAAGGGGAATGCTCAAATAAAATTTAGTGACGGATCTACAATGCGTGCTGAATTACACTGGTATGAGGCAACAGGTATTGGAAAAAAGGAATTCAAAATTAAACGCTACATAAACTGAGAATGTTTTTATGACTAAGACCACTTCACATCAATTAGTAATATGTATAAAAAACGATGACTATCCCGCATCGTTGGAGACGCGCAAGATTTATGAAGAGATTCCGGATCCCGACGCTCGTAAACATCGCCAAATTCGTGTAATCGATGAATCGGGTGAAGACTATCTGTATCCGGAAGAGTATTTTGTACCGGTATCGCTTCCCAAAAACGTAGAAGACGCAGTCATTCAGGCAGCGTAAGAAACTGACGATCTCATCCAATATCTGCCCCGTGGTTCCCATGCTTCGCATAGGTGCGCCTATACCTCTGAATAATCGAACTTGGAGCGCTAGACGGAACAACTAGAGAATGGGCATAACATTCTATCCATCCCCCCACAATTTGCTAAAATGCCGCTTTGAACAAAACAACAACAAACTGACAATAATTACTCAGGCCAGTCAGGACGCGACCTTTGCATTTTCAATTTCAACCCTCGACTCCACGCTCTGCGCGGAAACGCAAAAATCCATTGAAAATTCCCTCGTTCCCACTTCTCGTCTGGGGACGCGCACTCCTGCCAGTTTTTCCCGCATTCCCACGCTCCGCGTGGCAATACCTATCATTGCCGGCGCTCATGTTTCCCTCGTTCCCACGCTCCGCGTGGGGACGCCTATCATTACCGGCGCTCCTGTTTCTCTCGTTCCCACGCTCTGCGTGGGAACGCCTGTCGTTACTGGCACCAGTATTAGCGGTTCTAGCAATAATTCTAACCCCCCAAACCACCCAAGCCGATCCCAACCAACTGGGCCAAACCGGCCTTGTCAATATGCCCGACGCGCGCATCGCACCGGAAGGCACCCTGCGGGTTGGCGTCAGCTACATGGACCCCTATGGCGCCTTGTGGAGCAGTGTCAGTTTTTTCAATTGGCTGGAGCTTTCCGGCCGCTATACCAGGATCAACAACGTCGAAGCCTTTAAAAACCGCCCCGACGCTAACTACGGAGACTACAAAGACAAAGCCTTCGACGCCAAACTGCGCCTGCTGCCGGAAACCGAATATCTGCCCCAGGTCAGCATCGGCGCCCAGGATTTCTTCGGCACCCAGGTCTTCGATGCAAACTTTCTCACCTTCAGCAAACACCTGGGCGATATCGACATCACCCTTGGTACCGGCACCGACCGCATCGACGGCGCTTTCGGCGGCCTCCGCTACAACCCTGACTATTTGCCTAACTGGTCGTTCGTGGCGGAATACGACGCCTTCGACTATCCCAACGAATTCCAGGCCGATGCCAGCGGGGCGTACCAACGCGAGGGCGGGGCTACTTTAGGCGTCAACTACCGCTGGGGCTGGCTGGGCACCCAACTCTCCTGGCAGCAAGGGGATGAATGGGGTCTCCTGGGTTATATCGCCATCCCCATGAACAAGCGGGAATTCGTGCCCAAGCTCGACGAACCCAAGCCCTATACACGGACCATCCAGCGTCCCACCCTGGCGCAATGGCAGGCCGACCCCCAATATGCCAATCATCTTATCCGCGCCCTGCAAACCCAGGACTATAAAAACGTGCGCGTCTGGCTCAACGGTACCGAACTGGAACTGGGCGTGTCTTCGGCCCGAATTACCCTCATGGGCCGCGCGGTGGGCCGGGCCGTGCGTACCGCACTGTTAATGAGCCCCATCGGCACCGAATCCATTCGCGTCACTTATTACACCCTCAAGGACCTGCCGGTGCTCAGCTACCGGTTCAAGGACCTCGACAAGCTGGATAAATTTTTCAGCGGCCAGTTGACCTACGGTGAGCTCATCAAAACCATGTCGGTGAAATATGCCGATCCCGCCTATACTGGCCAACTGCAAGCCAATCAGATGATTCCGTCACCGGCACAGCAGGCGCAAGCAGCGCAGGACGACGAACTGCAAATCACCCAAAACAAGGACGGGCACATCCTCGCCCTGCACAAATCCGACGACGCCCTGAGCGGCTACCAGATCGTGCCTATCAACCTGGGCATCTTTTTCAACGATCCCAGCGGCGCCTTTAAATACGATTGGTTTATCACGGGGGATTACCAGCACTACCTGGGTGACGCCTGGTTCATCAACGCCGGGGCGCGGGCTTCCGTGCTGGAAGATGTTAGCGATGTTACCCAGCCTTCCAACAGCCTGTTACCGCACGTGCGCAGCGACGTGGCGCACTACAAACGCGAACGCGGCCTCAAAATCGACAACCTTTTAGTAAACAAATACCTGCTGCTGCAGCCCCGCGTGTACGGCCGGCTATCCGCCGGCCTGTACGAAGAAATGTTTGGCGGCGCTGGCGGCCAGATCCTCTACCTGCCCAAAGACCAGAACTGGGCCATCGACCTGGCCGTGGACTGGCTCAAACAGCGCGACTACGGTGGCGACTTCAAATTCCTTGATTACGACACCACCACCGCCATTGCCTCCATACACTACCGAGTCAAAGACTATGGCCTGAACTTCACCCTGCGGGCTGGAAAATTCCTGGCCAAGGACAACGGCGCCCGGCTGGAAATATCCCGCCGTTTTCTCTCGGGTATCAAAGTGGGGGCCTGGTACACCTATACCAATGCCGAAGATACCACCGGCCCCGGCACACCGTCCGATCCCTACCAGGACAAAGGCGTGTTTTTACAAATCCCGCTCAACACCATGTTAACCAGGGATACCAAATCCACCGTCAACATGAGCATCCGCCCCTGGACCCGCGACGGCGGCCAAATGGTGACATCACCCGGCGACCTTTATGAAATCTTCGACAGATCCCTTATGCTCGACCGCCCCGAATATCATTTGCTAAGCGGGTTTCATGAATGAGTAAAAAAGTTGGAGCTAGAGGCGTTGGCTCCTGCCCCAACACGCTAGTCGAACTCATATGCCAGCTACAGTATAGGAGCCTGCCCAGCAGGCGATAACCTCCGGCACTGAACCATTCCAAAATCGCCTGCACGGCAAGCTCTTACACCGGAAATCAGTCCGGTGGTAGTTCCTCAGGTTTGCGGTCAACACCTGCCAATGCGTCTCATTATGGGGTAGGGTGCAATAAGCAAAGCGCATTGCGCCGCACACGCATCACGTTTTCCCCTGCCATAACGCGCCAAGTAACCCCATATACTCGCTACGATGAAGGAGCTTGCCCAGCAAGCGATAAACCCCGGCCTAAAAACCATACCATTGCTTCCAGCCTTACTCCCCAAACAATGCCGCCCACTACCCTGGTTCTCACGCTCAGCGTAGCTTTGAATTTAAAATGGACAATAATTAACCAATCTAATCCGTGGGCTGTAATCACATTTCTGCCGTATCTCTTGAATAATTAATCGGTTATCATTCGCAAGTTCAGGTGTAATGTGAAGAGTTCACTTGTTTTCTTGCCGGTGAATGAGCATATTTAGTTTCTTGATATTAAAGAATTTTTTAAACCTTGTTCTAGGTGTTCGATGAATAATAAGAAGACGTTTTGTTTCCTTTTTGTATTAATGACCTTGTCTGGTTGCGCAATTCCCGGGGCGCACCTGTCGACGAGTGGCAAAAAGATCGTTGGCGATGAGGACCAGCAGGATGTGCTGGATGCCGTTGAGGTATATCCCGTTACGGTTGATTTATTGAATAAGTTGCAGGCCAACAAAATCCATGGACCCAAAGACTACCCCGCTTTGGATCAAGCGGTATCTCACTACGAATATCATATCGGTAAGGGAGATATACTTAATATTACGGTTTGGGATCATCCAGAATTGACAATACCGGCGGGACAATATCGTAGCTCGTCGGAAACGGGTAACTGGGTAAGTAATGAAGGAACGATTTTCTATCCGTACATTGGTGAAGTAAAGGTGGAAGGTAAAACGTTGGAAGAAGTCCGCACAATTATTACCCGGCGCCTGGCCAAGTATATTGAAAAGCCCCAGGTGGACGTAAATGTGGCGGCTTTTCGAGCTCATAAAGTTTTTGTGACCGGTGAAGTTAATAAACCTGGGAATATACCTATTACCAA
>JASFOJ010000097.1:0-17310 GCA_050116575.1 Gammaproteobacteria bacterium
ACCTGGCAACTTCAGTTGTGCCGTGCCATTGCTCCGTTTTTGAAACAAACAGTTAGTACCCAGCGTGCTGTCCAGTGGCAACGCGGGAAGCTCAAGTTCCTGCTGCGTTTGGCTGAAATTAATATAAGTAGTAACCGCCATATCGTCGTAAACATAGCGGCAAATAAAGACGCGGTTATTCGCAATCGACATCATATCCGGCTCCGACATAAACCAGTTAATATACTTGTTGCGGTATCGAACCAGGAAAGCTACCAGTTGCGCGAATTTGTTTCCCGCTTGCCAGTTCATGGGTTCGCGAAAATACCTGTCCCGGCCATAGTGGCCAGCCGGAAGATTAGTGGTTTGTCGCTGGGCCCGCTCCGAGCCATAGTAGATGATGGGCGGATAGGGTAGCGTCAATTGTATCAAATAGGCCAAAGCGATCATGGATTTGTTATTTTTTGCAAGGTGACTGATGCGTTCCATGTCGTGATTGTCAAGAAACGTCGGTAACAAATAACCCAATTGGCGCAGCGGCCGTTGGTTTTGCACGAGGCGTATAATCCGGCGCACGGTTAACGGGCCAGGTTGACAGACAAAGTCGCGCAGCGCATTGGATAGCGGAATGTTAAGCTCGCCGTGCAAGTAGGAGGAAAGGGTGCCAACATTTCCCGATTCATGCCAGTTCTCGCCCAGAAGAAACACTTGTGGGTAACGGGACTTCAGGTATCCGGTAAATGCCTGCCAAAATGACGGCGATGGCCGTTTGGCGTGGTCAAACCGGATGCCGTCAAACCCCAGCGGCAGCCAATGATCCACAACCGTTTTCAGGAAGTCGCGTACTTGCGGTGTTTCCAGGTTCAGTTCCGGCAAGGCCGGATCGCCGAAAAATCCCGTAAAGTGTCCATTGTCATCAATGTAAAACCAGTCGCGATAACCGGTGTTGTTATGGTCGCGCGACCGGCGCGCATATAAGGCATTGCAATGGCAGTGGGTTACCGGTAAATCCAGAATAACGCGGATATGGCGTTGATGGGCGTGTTTAATCAGACGTCGCAATTGCAGCGAATCTCCAAAACGGGGATCAATCTGGTGGAAGTCCGTTGTCCAATAGCCGTGGTAATTTTCTCCACGGAAAAACGGCGTTAACAATAGTATGCCCACACCCAGGTCTTGCAGGTAATCCAGTGACTGCGTAATGCCGTGAATTTGCCCACCCAGAAAGCCTTGCAAAAGTTTTTCATCGCACCGGTTACCGGAAGCGTGAAATCGATTTCTGGCGGTGGCGAAACGGTCGATCATGAGGTGGTAATAAGTCGACCGGGCTGCCCATTGCCGCATCATGGGCTATCCATTAGTCAGTATCTGTTGGATATGAGATTCGAGTGGCTGTTGATGCTCCCGAAGCCAGCGCAAACATAACATGTCTTCCCGGGTATACCCCATGCGGGGATCAATGCCGTCGCGGGCGCGTTGCAGTTTACGGCAAATAGCGTCGATGTAAGCCAGCCGCATAAAAGGTAGTAGCAACTCGCGCCAGTCGTTGTTCAGCGCCGGTTGCAGGGCGGTTAGCAGGATTGTCAAATCCCGGACAACCTGCGGCAATGATTTGCGGTAGTCCACGCAAAATGTTGCGCACAACCAGGCAGCATCCTGTAGCGGCAGTCCAAAACCCACCGTGTCAAAATCGAAAACGGCGGCAACCGTATGGTCTGCGTTAAACCCAATATTGGAAGGTGACAATTGCCTGTGAACCAGCGACAGCGCTTTGGTGTTTTGAAATTGTCGATGCTGTTGTGTCAGGACTCGCAGCGCCTCGGTTTCCTGCTGCAATACATCCAGGTTATTGCGGATCAGTTTAAAGGTTGGTGAAAGCCGGGCACGTTGCTCGATAAAATGCTGATAGGGGATAAATGACAAATGGCGGTCCAGGATAAGCTGGCTGTTGTGCCGGTAAAATCGTTGCTGCGCCGATGGTTTCAGGTACGGCTGTAACGCGCTGACCGGGACACGGGCAAGCGCCCGCTGCAATTGAATGTAATGATGACCCACCTGGCGAAGCTGTTGGTCCAGGCCCCGATAAGGCACGGAGGCGATCCATTGGTAAACGGAAATCAGCTGCGTTTGTTTCCATAACAAACCCCACGGGTATCGTACGACATCAACGGGTTCGCCAACCGGCGTGATAAGATCGGGAACATCGCGAAACCAGGGGCGGATGCTGTTGAGCACCAAATGTTCGACGTGTTTGCACGCAATACTTTGTTCGCCACCTAATGTTGCGCATTTAACGGCTAAACGCTCGTGGCGCGAGCCCGGGGGAAAATCCAGCCGGTAAACCTCGTTATTGCCTCTGTAGATGAGTGAGATGCGAGTGGGTTCATCCAGGTTGTAGGCATTGAGCAGTGCCGGCAGCAGTCCGGCTGACGCCTCAGCAACAACCATGCACGCCGGGATTGCAACACCCTTGGCCGTAAACGTCGCAACATGAATGGCATCCGCTGTCGTGATAATGATCGTGCCGTTGCTGGCCGCAACAATGATGGTGGCCATGGTGACCGTGGCCGTAATGCCCATGCCCGTAGTGATAGGGGTAACCGTGGGCGTAGGGGTACATTCCCTGGCCACCGCCCATAAACGTTTGCATAATCTGGTTGCTGCCGGCCAGCGCCGCGTTGATGGCATCAACGCCCAGGCGCAGCATATTGCCGACGCTGGTAAACAAATCGCCGCTACCTTGTGTTTGCTGCATGGGATTGACTCCCGGCATGGGCGGCATCATACCCGGGGGCGGCATGGGAACTCCCTGCATTGGTGTGCCGGGCTGCGCCGGATTAAAACCCGGCGGCAGGCCGTAGGGCGCTGTGGCCATCATAGGGTTTTGCCCCATCCCCGGAAAAGGACCGGCCATTGACGGATTGCCCGACGGTCCGCCGGTGGCATTGGAGGTGTCTTTCGGGGTATTCGTTGAATCTGCCATTGGTCTTCCTTTGGTTCAATTTTAAATAGTATCAGTTCGAAATTGTATCAGCGTGCGGTTGTATCATTTAGCAACTGACGATTTCGCACCATCGGACCCGCGTTACGGAACTGACCGAGGCAACCCATAAGTAGGACCCGGGATTGGTCGATATGATGCATTCCTTGATGTGATAACCGTCGTCGACGAAATACTTGCCCCACAACATTAACGTGGATTGACTGTCAAGCACCATGGCGGCGGAAAAACCCGGCATGTCGATGAGCGGGGTCAACGGCATGTATTCCACGGACAAATGCACGCAACACCCGCCGCCAATGACCGTTGATTCCATGCCTATTGGGACAGCTTTACTGGCAACCAACCGCTGCAGGCGTTGAATGTTGCTTACGGTCAATCGTGCTTCGGCGGCTTTTTCTTCTTCCGTTGCCGCGGCTTTCATGGGACTGCTCATGTCCATCATGGCTTTGATCCGGTGATCGACCTCTTCCCTGGCCATGGTCTGAGAACCGTGGCCAAAGTCCGCGCCGGTATTCCCGCCGGGTACTTCTACAGCCTTCGTGGGCTGAACCAGCAATTCCTTTTCGATTTTTCGGCAATCACGATGGCACATGCATTGTGATATCGGATGGCAGCAGGATCTGCAAAAGCCATGGGCATGATGATGTGGTCCAGGCGGTCCGGGATACGGGTGCATGGGGCCTGGTGGTGGCGCATACGGCGCCATCGGAACGTAGTTGGACATTATTAACCTCCCTTACCAATAGAAGAAATTAGCAACAAACAACTTCACACCACCGCAACCGGGCTGTACAGTCCGCGACGTCCAGCGTGACCTGCGCCCCCGGCGAGACCGTGGAAAAGTTCTCCTTTACCTGGTATTCGTCGGGCATGGTGGTGATATCCCAGGTGGATGTGGTGCCGTTTTCAGTGATGTTGACTTTCACCGTGGGGCTGGCGCCGGTTTTCAAATATTCCAGCGACAAAGAGACGTCTTCCGAGCCACCAATAAACGCCTGGCTGCTGGGGTTCGTTGTATCCGCCATCAATTCCTGTGGCAGCTTCATGGCTGTTAGCGGTTTGGCGCACTGGCAAAGGTGGGCCGGTTGGTAGCACGATGGGCAATACATGGTGTGATAAGGCACGGCATAGTATGACCACTGGTACCATGGATAGCCGTACCAGGGGTGGCATGCACAGGGATAGTGATGATTCATGATGTTGCCTCCTTACGGTTCGAGTACGCGAAACCCAATGATGTTGTGATTTGCCAAGATCGATTGTTCGCGAACATTGTTATTCGCCGCCGGTTGTCTCTTCGCTTTCAGTTTCACCTTCACTTTCGGTTTTCTCTTCCTCGGCGGTGAGGTCGCGGATCGCCTCCACACCGGAATTCAAAAACGTGGTAACCACGCCGGTAACTTTATTGATAACCTGGTCATCCAGGATATCGCTGGTGGTCCGGTTGATGATTCTGTTTAAAGATCCCAGTAATCTTAAAGCCATTGTCGCTCCTTGCTAATCCTGTGATTCGGCCTGAGGTTCGCTTTGCTGCCCGGTCTTTTGGGTCGCTGGCTGGGGCGCGAGGTCTTGTGACCTGGAAATCACCAATACCACGGGGATACGGTAGGTTTGTGTTTCGGTGACGATTACCCGGCCGTGATAAATATCCGGCGGCGTATCTTCGGGAATTGTCCCCATTAAGATGAACTTTTCAAAATCCGCCGGGGCAATAGCGGTCTTTGCCGGCGTCAACGAAAAGGCGCTACTTTCTATCGTATGTTGATGCGATTCACCTGCAAACGATTCCACGGCAAGTTCAATGTGTTTTGCCGCCGTCAATGAATCATTGTTGATGGAAAACGAGAGATAAGCATTGCCGCCAGGATATAGCGGCAACCGGTTAAACAGGTATCCGGTTTGTTCGGCCGCCGTTGATTCGCTGCTTGCCGGCGGCTGGTTTTCTGGTACAGGCTGTGGCGCACCCGTCTGTGATTGACTGGCCTCGGGGCTGTTCATGACGGTATTGAGCATTTCGGCGGTATTGATCTTATCGAACACTTGGTCCTTAAATATGGAACCCAGACGCGCCACGATGTTTACTCCGAGCCCGATCCCGGTTTCGGCGAGATCCAGTCCGCGGTTGACCACGTCCTCGAAGGGAATGCGCTCCTGTTCATCGGTATCAGGCCGTGCATTATGAGAACCGTTTGCGCCGTTATCATTACCACCATTGCTATTCGCGCCGGCTCGTTTATCTGCGGATTTTTTTCCGGTGGAAATGGGCGTTACTTTGACGGTGTGTAACCTGACCGGGGGGCGGGATTTGGTTGCTGTGTCGGTCATAATCAGCAACACCCGCAACAGGAATAGTTTTCAGGGCAACAGTGCACATGGCAAGCATGATGGCAGCCATGATGCTGGTGCGCGCAGCAGCCATGATGATGGTACGGATGTTCGCCGTGCCACACGCTGCCCTCCACAATGGTGCGGACAACGCGCGCGCCGCCATACAAAGCAGTGGTGGTCAGGTTTATCACCCCGCCGACGATGCCTACAATGCCGGGATTGTATGGCTGGGGATGAGGCGCAGGATGGCTATGCGGTACAGGGTTGCCGTAGTCGTCGTAGTGATACATGGTCAATCTCCACTCATGATGCGATGTTCGGATATTGTGTGTTCCGCCGCCTGTTCGGGGATTTGAAAGGCGGCTCGTGGCGCGCCAAACGTCAAACCGGCATTGCCCATAGCAGCATTGGTGCCGGCGCTGATATTGCTATGACCATTGGCACCGGGCCCGATACTGGCCGTATGCGCCACATTGCCGATGTGGCTGGGGGTTGCCGTGATCGTTGGCCGTTGCAGTTGTGGTTGTTGCGGCGCTGCGCCAATGTGGGGTTGGCAACTGCCGTCGGTACTGGATTCACAATGGCTGGGGATAGCGGGATTGCCGGCCACGGCGGTTTCCGGATAGCTTTTGTTATCGTTCCGTGTTTGTTCCCGTCGGGCGCGTTCTTTGGGGATCACCGATGTTTTGCCATTTAAGTGCAGGCGAATCAATTCAATGCCCAGCACCCGGGCTCTTAGTGTGTAATCCGACGGTATGCAAAAGTTCTGGTGAGTGCCCACTGACACCGGCGGTAATGACTTTACGTTGAAGTCCACCGCGGGCAGTTTTTGTAGGCTGACGTTGACCATGGGCAGGTTGGTAACGTTAAATTTGCTGATCTCGATGGGATCAATGTTTTTCACTTCGCTGACGTGCAGGGAGTCGATGGATAGCGGATCAATGTGATTGACTTCCTTTAAATGCACGGCAACAGGATCGATGTTCTGGATCCGGTCAATGCCCTGAATTTCCAGCACCGAACCGTTTTTCAGTGTTAGCTGCGAATCCGATGTTAATGTAACGTTACCCACGGTAATGCTCCTGTATGGCTGGCTACTGTTATCCGGTTGGTGGCCAATGGTAATTGATCAAAATAATACGGGCCTTGTCGCTGACGCCGGGATCGGCGGTCAGGTGCGCGTTTATATCAACGGGAACCGGCGACAGTCCGTGGTCCGGCGCCCGGTAAAATCCGTTGCCGTCAATAGAGCCGTCACCGGACACAGACCAGGTCACCGCTGTTGAAGCCGTATTTTTGATAACGGTTCGAAATTGCAGTGCCTTGTTACTGATATCAATATAGCTGTTATCCGTGCCGGTGCCGTCGCGATAATACAGGTACGCCACCTTGGGAAAGATTTCCAGTACCGGTTCCGGCGCCGGTTCCGGGCCAAAGCCCACCAGCGTAACCTTGGCATAAGCGCGGCGCGTGGGATCGGCTTTGGCGGTGGCAACGATAATGTCCGTATAGCCGCTGGGAATGGTGCCCTTGGGCGGTGCGGTATATAATCCCGACGGGTCGATGGTGCCGGCGCCAGGCCCGCCGCCGATGTTAACCACTTGCCAAATGACGCCATTGTTTGGCGCATTGAGGACCGTGGCCTCGAAACGGGCCTGGGTATTGATGGGGTTGATATAACGCTCGTCGGCAAAATAAACGTCTGCGTGGGCCGGTTCCACGGCCACTTCGATCTGGTGGCGACACACGATATGATGGTGTACCAAGGGTTGGCAGCAGGTTGTTCCATGATATGTGGGATATCTTGCAGGCATTAATCAATGTGCGTCCGGTTATGGTTTATGGTGGCCTTTATCTCCGCCGTGTTGGTGACCTTCCTTGTGTGCGCTTTGTTCGGGGCTTTCCTCTTCTTCACCCAGTTCGAGATGTGACAACCCCACCTTGCCGGTAACTTCGCCTTTGAGATCCATGTCCGTTGAGCAGTCTATTTTGGAGTCAATGCTGGCATGAATGCCTTTTAGTCCCAGGGTGCCATTGATATCCAGCGCCGCTTTTTCCACGTTCACCGCGAAGCGATCCAGCTTAACAGGAAAGGCGCCAACAGACATCATAATGGGGCGGCGTTTTAAAAACGGTATCGTGAGCCGAACAGGAATTTCGCCAATGTAGGCGCTGAACGGGCCCAGTTCGCCATGAAAATGACCAGTGAGGGATGTCTTGAAATCCAGCGGCTGGATGTCTGTTTCCAGCTTGAGTGAAGGACAACTTTGCATCCGGCCATATACTTTAAATTTCATGGTTGCCTGTTTATCCTGTCGGGTATTGATTAACTATACGTGACGTGGCCCGTTCATCTCGATTGGTCTGAGGAATCCGCTTCTTCAGGATACATACGCTCGGCCAGGTCACTGCACATGGCATCCACTTGCTGGTTGAGCTGCTCGAAACCTTCCAGGGCGGCGCGAATTTCTTCACAATTGTCGCCATGAACTTCCAGGGAAACCAACGGGCCGAGCCGGATTTTCAAATTCATACTTGCCGACATTAACCGGGTCTCCCGCCATCGATGAATTTATGGGTTATCTTGGTATTATCTGTGTCCATTGTTTCGTGCCCAATGTCGTGCCAGACTCGCCGGCCGGTGTTTTGACATTTGCATTAGTCAACGAATATTGCCGCTTGTTCGTAATTGCCGTTTAATATTGTAACTGAAGCTGTATTGACACGTAACATGACAATGCCAATCAACCAATGAGGTTGCACAACTTGTCATCATGCTGATAACCGCCATCAATGGTTTTGTTGAAGAAAAATATACTTCAAGCTTATACTTGGCTGCCTAATCTATGTCAATAAATGCTTCATTTTCCAGCCATGTTTGTCATGACTGTTGAAACCGGTAGTGCAAGTGCAAGTGTTGGTGGTTGCTACGACTAAATAGTAAACACTTGTTAACAAGTATCGCCTTAGATCATTGCTGTTAATGATTCATAGAAAAGCACTATGCAATAAGTCACCGAGATGATTGCTCGTATATTCAACATTCATGCTTAAGGTTTGATCCTTCAATTGATGTAGATCAATGTCAGCCAACCCGGCGGATAAAACCTGAACGATGAACCAGGATGATGGCCATTCGACAACCTAATGATTGTGACGTGCTGATCATCGGCGCCGGTCCCGCCGGCGCTGTGGCAGCCTATTATTTGGCTCGCGCGGGTTACCAGGTTTGGTTAGCTGATAAACATTCATTTCCCCGCGACAAAGTATGTGGTGATTTTGTGGGGCCGGTGGGATTAGTGGAACTGCTGCATCTGGGTATTACCCGGGACGTGGTCTACCAGCAAAGCAACAAAATTAACCAGGCATCGGTATACCTTAACGGTGAGCCATTGGTGACGGCGCCGATCCCCGTCATTCCCGGCCTGCCCCCGTTTGGCCGGGTGATTCCCCGACTGCAGCTCGATCAATGGATCTTCGATGCCGCCCGCCGCGCCGGGGTTCACTTTGTGGAAAACTGCCGGTTCAAGGATATACATCGGCACCCTGATGCCGTTACGGCTGTCGTAGAGCAGGGCAAACAAACATCCCGCATACGGGCGCGACTGTTAATCGGCGCCGATGGCAGCAACTCCATGGTTGCGCGCACCCTGCGCGGTCATACACCGCCGGATCACGACCGTATTGTAGCGGTGCGCGCCTATTATGAAAACGTCGCCGCGCCGCACGATTGCTGTGATCTTTATTTCAGTAGTGACAGCTTTCCCGGTTATTGCTGGTTGTTTCCCACCGGCGAAGGTACTGCCAATGTGGGCGTGGGGCTGGCTTCGCAAACGGTACCGGCGGGCAAGCGGGCACTCAAATCGCTGTTGCAGCAATTAACGCAACAGGACAACGCATTAAGCCAACGGTTACGTCATGCAAAAGTGGTGGGTAAAGTCGCCGGCTGGCCGTTAACCACTTACGACCACCGTCAGCGTATTGTGTGGGACCGGGTTATGCTCACCGGTGACGCCGCGGGGCTGATTAATCCATTAAACGGTGAAGGCATTCAATACGCCTTGCTCAGTGGACGCTGGGCGGCGTACTACGCCATCCTGGGTTTATACCATGACCAGCTAAGTAAACAGCACTTGCACGCTTATGCACAGACCGTGGAGAGCGAGTTACGTTACGACATGGCCATTTCCAATATGATCGTGCAGCTGATCCGCAATCGGCATCTGACGCCGGTGTGGCTGCAGGCCTTGCGTATCATCGGCAGCGCCGCCCGCGAACAACCGGGATACGCTTCCATTGCCGGTGGCGTGCTGGCCGGCCTGATTCCCGCCAACAATTTACTGGGGTATCAAATCATCGGCGGTACCATTAAACAGGCGGCGTTATCTGTAGGCGGTGATGCGTTATATCGGTCCATCAACGATCCAGCGGGGGCAATGCAGTCCGGCATGAATATCGGCAGGACCGGGGTCAGGATGGCGTTCGATGTGCTGCGTGATCCTATGGCGACCGCCAAATGGGGTGTAGGGGTGACCACCCAGGCGGCGGAACTGGCAATGCAGTATTCCAGGGACGTAGCCGCCAAGGTTTTTTCAAGTAACCGGTAAACTGTCTGGGTCCAGCAACAACCACCGTCTCATGACGATACGCCCCAGTATCTGTTAATAGCCGCGGCGTCATACCGCATTTGTTCCCGTATCCAGAAGACTGTGCCACCACGCCTTCGATTGGCGACAGCATCCGGAGCAACCACGGCGTCATGCCGGATTTATTCCGGCATCCAGAAGACTGCGCCACCACGCTTACGATTGGCGACAGCGCCCGGGGCAACCACGGCGTCATGCCGGATTTATTCCGGCATCCAGAAGATTATGCCACGACGCCTTCGGTTGGCGACAGCACCCGGCGCAACCACGGCGTCATGCCGGACTAGTTCCGGCATCCAGAAAAACAATACCACCAGGATTGCAGGCTATGACAACCCCGGCGTAATAACCCCAATCAAATATCCCGCTCAATCATATACAGCACAATATTCTCAATAAGCTGTTTGTCCTTACTGTCCGGCAACATGCCATAAGCCAAATGAAACTCCCGCAACGCCGCGCCAGCCAAGTGCCGTGCGGTCTTCTTGGCGGACTTGATGCTCTCGTACTTGACCATGCGATCAAAAACCCACCGTACTTCTTTCATGGTGCGCTCCGGTCGGGGCTTGGCGAGGAAGTTACGCACGCGCTCGTGCTCCGAGGCCGTACAATTGTTCAACAGGTGAATCAACATTAACGTGCGTTTACCTTCCAGGATATCACCGCCGATTTCCTTGCCGTAACGTTCATGTTCACCTTCAAGATTCAACGCATCGTCCTGGATTTGAAATGAGGCACCCATGTAATAGGCAAACTTGTTAAAAGAGTCCGGATCAACGCTGCCGCCCGAGCCAATCACCGCACCGATGCGGCAAGGATGAATGCAGGTATACCAGCAGGTTTTTTTCAGGATCATGCGCAGATAATCCGCTTCCGTTAACTGGCAGTCGTTGTCCCTCACCCAGCCCAGTTCCATGGCCTGGCCTTCCACCGATTCACGCACCATGTGTTCGATTTCAGCAAAAACCTTCCACGTGAGAGTTGGCCCAAGTCCCTCAAGATTATCCATCAAGGTGCGGATACTAAGCACGTTCATGGCGTCACCCACATTAACCGCAATACCAACCCCGTGTTCCTGATGTAGCGTTGGCTGGCCACGGCGGAATTCACTGCCATCTTCCACGTCATCGTGCACCAGGAAGGCATTGTGAAACAACTCAATGGCCGCGGCGGAGCGTAACACGGCCCGCGTACTGCCGCCGAATGCTTTACACGTGGCAATGCACAAACCGGGGCGCAGACCCTTGCCGGAACGGTTGGGATAACTGGGAACTAAATCGTAAAGATAACGCCGCGGTTCCTTATCAGGGAAATAGTCGAGCAATACCTGCTTGGCCATTTCCATGTATTCAGTGAGCGTGTGTTCAACCCACTCATAGGACCGTTTCAGGTTGATGTCCATCAGTGTGCGATCATGGTGCGCTTATTATCATGGCGCTTCCACGTGTACCGTCAGCAAGGCCCGCATTTGGATTGCGGCCGCCTGTACCACGCCGGAATAGTGTCCCGGCCTGGTAGCTTCGGGAATCGATACCGTAATGTTCACCTTCTCCAGATCATTGGCGCCCACCTCCAATGAGGCCGGATCGAACTGAATATTGTCCGGGCCTAGATGATTGCCCGCCGAATCCAGCAGGCCCGAGGTGGAAAAAGAAAACTTTTCCGTAGCGTTCTCGCTTTCATTTTCCACCAGCATGCCCACTTTACCCGACTCACCCGGCTTCAGGGCTTCGGGGATCACCAGCTCTGGCACGGTTTCTTCTGTCGTGCCGTTGTTGTCCTTGGGTACAGTGGTGCTGCGGATATTCATGGCACGTTCGCCGAGGCCGCTGACGGCATTAATACTGAGGTTAATAAGATCCAGTACGATATCCAGCACTTCGTGGGCATCTTTGCGAAACCGCTGGATGATTTCCCGGGATTCTTCCGAGCGCAGCGAATTGACGTTGACATAACGTTCTTCGACTTTTCTGGCAGCCACAATACCGGCGGAAATTTCCTCTTCCAGGATGGAGGCGGCCTGTTCAACGATGCGCACGGCTTCGGCAGCCAGACCTTTGGAACCCTTGGCCTGCTGTTTGTTTTTTTGCTGTTTCTTTTTGCCCTTGCTGCCGTTACCGGACTTTGACCTGGCTTGTTCGCCGGCTGACCCGGCCTGCTTTTTGGTTGATGCCGTTTGCTTTTTCCTGGGGGCACGCCTGGTCTTGCTGGCGGTCGATGCACTCTTGCCGCTGGCCTTGGTTTTTGTAGTCTTCTTTTTCGTGCGGGCTTTTTTGACTGCCATATTCTTCTGCCGTCCTCCTTCACTGACAACCGGCTGTATGATCTATAGACATATGTATACTGGTTCAGCTTGGTGTTAATACGCCGAGCGGCCGGAACAGCAAATTGTTATGCTTGTTATACAGGTTGTGAATGAATTTGCAATCACTGTGCAAATGTCAATATGCGTCTGTAACACAATATTGATGATTACATTCTAATCATTGCGCTGCTGTAGTATATCGGCTCGTTAATATACCATTGATTGACCGTGATCAATCAATATTGCCCAAGGGTAACAGATATAATGCGTTTGTTGGTGTAATCAGGAGATGACGAAGGTGGCATCAACTTGATTGTTGAATGTTTCTTCAACATTTCTTGTGTCCGGTACGCAGGTACATACGTGATGATTTTTTCTTCACACTGTTTCAGCGGTAATCAAAGTATGATATGCACGGTGTTCACTATGATACCAATGATGCAGCAACAATACCGATAGCGCTATCCTGCTCTCTTTCCAGTGTTGTATTGCTTGCGATGGCGCTGAAATGAGAAACAAAGTCCCTGCAGCATTAGCCGGCAATCAAATAATCCAGCGGGCCATCCAGTAAAAAGGAAATCAGACAGTGATGCAGATTCTTCTTGCCAATCCCCGCGGCTTTTGCGCCGGTGTCGACCGGGCCATTCATGTCGTCGAACAGGCATTGCAATGCTACGGTGCCCCCGTTTACGTGCGTCACGAAATTGTGCATAACCACTACGTGGTGGCGGATCTGGTGAGCCGTGGTGTTATTTTTATTGACGATCTAAAGCAAGTGCCGGATCACTCGGTTGTCATTTTCAGTGCTCACGGTGTATCTCGCGCGGTTCAGGAACAGGCCCACCGGCGTGGCCTCAGTGTCATCGACGCGACATGCCCGCTGGTCACCAAGGTTCATCACCAGGTGAACAAATACTGCCGGGCCGGCTACGAAATTATTGTTATCGGTCATCCGGGGCATGTGGAAGTAGTGGGTACGATAGGTCAGGTGATAGATGAAGATCGTTGGCGAGTTCATGTCGTTGATTCAATCAGCGACGTGACCAGTTTGCATGTCAGCAATCCGCGCAAGCTCGCCTATGTGACCCAGACGACCCTTTCTGTTGACGACACCCGTGATATTATTAACGCGCTTAAAAGGCGCTTTCCCAATATCATCGCGCCATCGAAAGAAGATATCTGTTACGCAACACAAAACCGCCAGCAAGCGGTTAAGCAACTCGTACAACAGTGCGATGTTATCTTGGTGATTGGTTCAAAAACCAGTTCCAACAGCAACAGCTTAAAACAACTGGCTGAACAACGGGGCAGGGCTGCTTATCTTATCGACGGGCCGGAGGATATTCGGCCATATTGGTTCTCCGCCGATCAAACTGTCGGCATTACGGCCGGCGCATCGGCGCCGGAAATTCTGGTACAAGGTGTTATCGATTGGTTCAAAAACCGGGGCCCGGTGAATATTCGTGAACTGCAGAGCGATCCGGAAAACATCAGCTTTCGTCTGCCAAAATTCCCATTGCCGCCATCGCCTCTGGTGACCGTCAACGAATAACCAGCTTTAGTTCAGCGCGCGTAATCCTGCGGTTTCTGCCCGTTAGAAGCAAAGCTGCCAGCGGTTCGGGTGCCACGTCATACCGACGGATTCCGGTATCAAATTCAATGCTCTATAATAGCGCAGAGACGACAATATAAAAAATCCGCCCGCCGGTAGTCGCCAGCCATGAAAAAAGAATACCAACAACTGCTCCAAAAAGCCCTTGGTCAATATGAGGCCTTCAGCCTCATGTGGCGCGACGATATCATTACGCTAGCCAATACCAATGCCGCCCGACTGGAACAAACATTACGTCCTTTCCTGCTTGGGGAAACATTTACCGACCGCTGGCCCGGGTCAGACGTGCCTTATAAATCCGCTTTGCTGAGAACTTACCTGGTTAGCCCCGAAAGTATTCAAATTCTCAAATGCGTGGACAACGTATTTGATTTTAACTATCCCAACTACCCGGAAGACCTGGCATTCTATCAAGATGGCATGCTGGTCTATTCTTCGATTGCCCATGAACAATTCAACTGGTATGAATAATTTTATGCGGCCAGCGCAACATGGTGAAACGCGAACCGTATCGCCGTATTAACTGGTATTCTCTACGTAAAAATTTATTATTATGCTTTAAATGGGATCAATGGGTAGGATGTGGTGTGGTACGAACCGCATCACTTGATATTTGGCTCACCTTACTAGATATGGTTAATTGCTAGTTTCCCGGCCAAATAAACTCAACACGAATACCGCTTGGTTCATAGCACATCATATGTTTGGCGGGTCCTTGACGTAACAATTCCGGTGCAAATTCAATTTCTATATTGTTGTCTGTTAGTTTATCGTGAATTCTATCGAGATCATCCTCGTTTTCAACACGGAAAGCTACATGGTGTAAGCCGATATTTTTGTTTTTATTAAATCCAGCAGACGGCTCTTCTTTGGTGGCCCAGAGGGTGACCATGATGCTACCGTCACTTACAAAAATGGCCGGATATTCCTCGTTGCGGGCGACTTCATTCCAGCCAAGCAAAGACGTAAAAAAAGCTGCGCTGTCTTCCAGGTGCGACACGGTAAGCCCGATATGATGACTTCCTTTGGTGATTGGTGAATCCATTCCTTTCCCTCCATAAATAAGCACAGTAATTAAAAATAACATCGTTTCCTTGCCGGGCTTGGCTGATGTTTTAGTTTAATGTCACTCGCTTTCATATTAAGCAACGACAGCCATAGGCTCGGAAATCGGAATAAAGACTTATTCGTTGCTTTTCTGCTAAGGTTTATTCAGGGTAGACAGTTCCTGCCGATGCTGATAAAAAAACAACGCCATCACCAATAATGCTCCCAGCGTATCGGCGAGAATATCTTTTTGCGCGTCCCAGATGTCACCCTGTGAACCGAGCACCGCAACACCTGCCTCGGGATTGGAGTACAGCGCGTACTGCCATTCAAAAATTTCATACAGACCGGCAATGGTGGTAATAGCAAACACCGGAAACAACGCGACAATCCATCGCGTTCGTACCAATCGGCGGCTCGTCAACAGCTCCGCAATGGCATAGGCATAAAAGCCCACCGAAAAATGGGCAAGGCGGTCATAATGATTGCGTTCAAAGCCGAACAGATTCGTTACCCAACTAAACGGCACACGTTCGAAGGTGAAGTGGCCGCCAATGGTATGCAGAACAATGAACACCGCCATTAAGCCATAGGAGGTATTGGAGAAGCGGTGCAAGCGTGCCGTGCCGGCCAGGATGCTGGCTACAATAATAACCGGAATATTTTCAGCCCACCAGACTGCTCGGTCATACGGATCGATAGCGCATACGATAAACACAATGCCATAAACCGCCAGCAGTAGTAATGGGACAGTCCATTGTCTCTTGTTATTGTCTAATAATGTCATTATTTGATAGTACCGTTGCAGGCGTAAACCGGGCTGCTGCGTGATCAATATGGTCGGGCCCGGTTGAGCCTATTCATAGTCATTTCAGCCGTCAAACCAAATGTGAATCGTTTTTTTTTATATACATATTCCTGGGATGTATCCCCTGTTCGAGGGCGTATTCATTCAGTTAATGACTGTCATGCCGAATTCTGACCGTGCGTTATTCAGAACCAATATATTCGTTTTGGGCCTTTACCATAGAGATGGTGCGGTTTTAAACCGTTGGTTGATATTGGTCAATGACCCCATAAGGATACAATAATACTTTTAACATGTACCTCTGGAGGTAAAAAGAATTTTTGCTGATTTAATGCTTATTCTGCTGGCGGACGGGCTCGTTTGGCGCCGGTAGATGTTGTTAATAGTATCGTTGCGATAAGGAGAAAAACATGGCTACCGAAGATATCTCCAGCGAAGTAAAAAAACTGAAAGCCGACATAAGCGAGTTGCGCGGCGATCTTGCATCGTTGGTAAAAACGTTAAAAGATGCCGGTATTAATCAAGGACAGCAAGCTTATGACAGGGCTTACGAGCGTGCCCGTCAAGCCGGCGAATCCGCGCGTGCGCGGGCCGAGGATGCTTATGAGACTTTCGGCAGGGAGGTTGAGTCGCGCCCTTTAACGAGCGTGCTGACAGCGTTTGGCGTGGGGTTCGCTGTCGGCATCCTGTTAGACCGCCGTCATCACTAATTCATCGTGTGTTGTCATGGCGGCATTCGGTGACCGGTATGTTTGCGCGGGGTGTAAAACGGTTCACTAACTGGTCTTACCGCTTAATTGCCACGGTAATCGTGCTTACACTGTGCGGTATTGCCGTATTAGGTGGGTTGGGTTTCGTCGCTGTTGGTGGATATTCTTCCCTGATCGAAACGATGCAACCCTGGGAGGCCGGACTTATTATTGGTGGTGTCATTTTACTGCTCTCAGTTTTGGGAATTTGGATCACAATTGCCGTCTGGAACAAACGCACACAAACCCAACTGCCTGAAAAACCGGCGCTTTCAACCGGTGAGTCCCAGGCGTCCGTCGACTCAGTCGCCCACCTTGGTGAAATTGTGGGGGCGAGTTTAAGTAAAAGCGGCATCCGCACCACCGACGTCATGATCGCGGCCCTGGTGGCCGGCACCATTCTGGGTGCCAGTCCTTCGCTAAGAAGACGCCTGTCAAATAGAAAGCGGCACAAAAATCCTTCGCACTCATCGAACGATGATGTCTTTGATAAATATAGTTGACGCTACACCATTGATCGTAGATCCGTACACCTGCTTGCTGCATCACTTATATTGCCAGGTTGGATTTGTTAGTGTTACAGCGGGTTCTTAAAGCCCGCCAGCGGTAGGCTGCAGGTGAGGAACGAACCGCGTCATTGAGCAGTGCGCTTAAAAGCTGATGCTACAACAATAAATCTTCATCAATAGGATGAAATGCGCTGGCAGCGTCGATCAGCGAACCGGCGGTAAGCGCCGGTACGCCATAGACTTCAGCCCGAACGTTATTGTCTTTTATGATTTTTTTCAGCAGCAGGTCAAAATCTCCATCACCGGACAGCAATACCACAATG
>JASFOJ010000098.1:0-17005 GCA_050116575.1 Gammaproteobacteria bacterium
CGTCATTCGAATAGCGGCAAAATTTACTGTCACATACTGTTATATAAAGTGCGAAAACAAACGCAAAACGGTCAGTAAGGATAGAGTTTTATGGGAATTCAATTGTTGATTCGTTCCATGAAGTGCCCGCATTTCCTTGCGGGGGTTGTTATTGTGTTGTCAGTGCTTATAAGTGGCCGCAGCGTCGTTGCTGAAGAGGGCGGTGGTCATTTTCAGCTGAACGGGGACATAGTACCTATTGCAAAGGATGGTATTCATGACCCGCAAAACGACGCCGTTAAAACATTGCAACCGCCGTATGAGGCGATGAAAAATTTCCCCCGTGACGGCCGCGGTGTCGTCAACTGGGTGGAAACCCTGGACCGGGGTTTGATTCGCCCGAGAACCGGTTTGACGGGTACCGAAAAAATGCATTCCGTCGACTTTGACGTGATTTTCAAAAACACCGCGTCTATGCCGTATGTGCGGTTCCCGCATTTACCGCACACTAAGTGGCTGACCTGTAAAAACTGTCACCCGGCCATTTTCCTGCCCCAGCGGGGAGGCAACTTTGTCACGATGGCCGCTATCATAGAAGGCGAGTACTGTGGCGTTTGCCATGGAAAAGTCGCATTTCCACCATTGGAGTGTAACCGATGCCACAGTGTGTCGCGCGAAAGCGTTGGCTTGCGCTAAAATTCGTTCCAGTTGTCCTGGTGCTGCTTCAGCTCGGCTGTTCCATGGCCGAGCTTGAACAGATCGCCAAGGAAAACCAACGCGACGAATTTTCGCAGGACACTTCCAGCCCGCAACCCGGTGCTCCCAAAACGAAATCCCGCTACCTGGCGTTTGACTCCCTGATCAAGGGTGGCAAGCAAAAAGAAGGGGGCGTGACCGGCGCTTTTAGGCGCTTGTTGATCGGCCCGAACGCGGAAATCCGTTTCGAAAATCCAGTTTCCGTCGGCGGTATCGACAATTATTTATATATTCTCGATGCAGCTCAACGCGTCGTATTTATTTACGATCTGGTGACCAAGGAAATCGAACCCATCGGCGCCATTGGCTCGCAGTTCGAAGGTGATCCCAATAGCATTTACGTTGCCCGTGACAGGACTTTTTATATTACTGACCCGGTGGGTAAAAAAGTTATTCAATTTAACCGCCAGGGTGGCGTTGTGCAGGTTTTTCAGGATTTGGCAAACCTGTCCAGGCCCATGGATGTGGCGGTTGATGATACAACCGGTGATGTATTGGTAGCGGATGGTTCCTACAGCCACATTCTTGTTTTTAACCAATTCGGCAAAGCCGTACGTGCCATTGGCCAGCGCGGCAACGGTCCCGGTAAGTTTCGGGCTATTACCGCAATGACGTTGGGGCCGGAAGGACTGTACGTGCTTGACCGTCTTGAAACACCGGTGCAGGTAATGTCATTGAACGGGCAATTCAAATACGGTTTCGGTGAATCCTACCAGGTTTTTCCCACCGCAATCGCCGTGACCGATGAGCGAGTCGTCTACGTGGCAGACAAGTCCGATAACACCATTCGCATTTACCAGGACGCGGAACTGCTGGGTACGGTAGGCGGCACTGGCCATGCACCGGGTCGATTCCGGTTAATCACGGGCATGTGGCTCAATGATAATACGCTTTATATTGCCGATAGTCTCAATAAACGCATCCAGGTGATGCGTATCAGTTCGGAAGAACAGGTTCCGGCCGCACTGACACTATGACGTTTAATCTTAGGTTGCTAAAACCCGTTCTTCTATTTCTCTGTTTGGCTTTGTTGAGCGCCTGCGCCGGCACCGAGCACCGGGTGGACTACGAAGTCGACGCGGCCAATGCCCGGGTCTGGCCGGCGCCGCCGGAAACTCCCCGTTATCGTTACGTTGGCGAACTGACCGGCGAGCAAAACATAAAGGAAATTGAAGAAAGCAAGAGCATTGGCACCAAGATAGCGGATTTCTTCAAAATGTTGGTGGGACTGAAAGGGCCCAATCCCAAGCCTGTGGTGCTGCAGCGCCCGCAAACCGGTGTCGTGGATGAGCGAGGGATCATTTATATTTCCGACGTCAGCCGCCATTCCATCATGGTGTTTGACCTGGTCGAGGGAACGCTGGATGAATGGCAGCAGGCGACGCCGATTACCGACTTTGTAACTCCCATTGGCATTGTCCTGGGTGAAAACCACTCGGTCTATGTGGCTGACGCGGATTTGAAAATCGTGACACAGCTTGACCAGAACGGTAAATCGATTAAAACTTTTGGAGACGGGCAGCTGGAAAGACCCACCGGTATCGCCCGTGATCCGCTTAGCGGTAATATTTTTGTGGCGGATACCTACGCCCATAATATAAAAGTTTTTGATGACAATGGTAAATTAATTGATACGTGGGGTAGCCGGGGTAACAAACCTGGTGAGTTCAATGGGCCAACTTTCCTGCATTTTGCCAACGGAAAGCTCTATATAACCGATACTTTCAATGCGCGGGTACAGATTTTCACCCGTTCTGGCGATTTTGAGCGCGAATTCGGCAAGCGGGGTATCTTCCTGGGGAACTTTGTCCGTCCCAAGGGCATCACAACTGACAGCGAAGGCAACATCTATGTGATTGAGTCCTTTCACGATCATTTGCTAATATATAATTCTAACGGGGAGTTTTTGTTGCCGATTGGCGGCACCGGCACAGATGTTGGCCAGTTCTATTTACCCGCCGGCGTTTGGTCAGATAACAACGACCGTATTTATATTGCAGATATGTTCAATGGGCGGATTGTCATATTGCAGTACCTGGGCGGAAAATATGCGGGCGATAAGGCTGGACAACAAAAGAATTAATACAGGGTGAGCATGCGATTTAACAGCGTTGTTTTAACGGGGGCGAGTGTGTTTTTATGTCTGTCTTTATGGCAGGCGCCTGCCTATAGTGGCCGAATAGCCGATATTCAAAATACCAGGCACAACTTTTCCGCGTCGACACTTTACTCCGATACCTTGCCTACGGGCCAGCAACGGGTTGTTCAAGCCACTGAGGAAAAGCAAGTGTGCGTGTTTTGCCATACGCCACACGCCGCCGAATCCAGCGTCGGTCCGTTATGGAACCGCCAGTTATCGAACGCGACTTATCAAACCTATGTCAGTGGCTCCCTGGATGCAGGCCGACCCGGCTTGAATCCCAATGTGGAAGCCCAGCCTTTGCAGCAGCCTAACGGTGTCTCCAAGCTATGCCTTTCTTGCCACGACGGAACCATGGCGATCGGCGCTGTTAACGTCCTCAATGGTTCTTTTACCGACCGCGACGGGACCACGGAAGATATCGCCATGCAGGGTACCGGACCGGGGGGGACTATGGCACCGGGCGAAGGCACCACCACCGGTTTTACCCGCTATCTGGGTACGGACCTGACCAATGACCACCCCATTTCGGTGCGATACGACGCCAACCTGGCGGCGCTGGACGGGGACATGCGTTTTCCCAACGCGGAGCCCGATATCGTGGTTCGCGGTGTGGACCCCTGGCCCACCAGTACCGGCCAGCGAACCCGCACCGAGTACATTCATCTTGAGCCCGATCCGGGTACTTCAACCGGGGGCCTGGTGCAGTGTAACAGTTGCCACGATCCCCACGTTCGCAGCACGGATCCCACGGAAAACATCAAGTTTTTGCGTCTGAACCGGTTTCAGAAAGTTCGTCCGCAGAACGGGCAGTTTAACCCGACCAACGACATTATTTGCCTGGCGTGTCACGACAAGGCGGGATGGGTTGGCTCTGCTCACGCCAATCCTAATGTGGGCAATGAAGTGTATACCACCGCAGCGGCCGAAGTGCGGGAATTTCCGCCCGGCACCCAGGTATGGGAAACGGCGTGCCTGGCCTGTCACGACACGCATACGGTACAGGGGTCGAGGCGGCTGCTCCGGGAAGGTGTCGATGGCGGCGTTACCACCTCGTCCTCGGGTTATCAGATCAAAACCGGTACCGGTCAGTACGCCGTAGAAGAAACCTGCTACGCGTGTCACTCATCGGATGGCGGTACGTTGGTCAATCAGGGGGGCGCAAACTACGAGGTGCCGGATACCAAAACCGATTTTAACATGCGTACCCACATGCCTATTACCGCCAGTGACCAGGCAGCCGGCCAGGAAATGCATGATATTGGTACACCCAATCCGGACGTAGCCGATCCCACCGGTTTGGGCAAGGATTTTATAGAAAATCCAACACTCATGGGGCGTGGTAACCTGACCAACCGGCACGCTGAATGTACCGATTGTCATAACCCCCACCGGGTCATCAAGAACCGTCAGTTCAACATGGATCCATTCGTGCCGGGGCCGGAAGGCACACACGACCACTCGCAACCTCATACCAATATCGCGTCCGGGGTGCTCAAAGGTATCTGGGGCGTGGAACCGGTTTACGGCTCCACCGCCTTTATGCAGATTCCTATTAGTTTTGATGTAAAGCGCGGTGACCCCGGTATTGGCGCCAGCACGGCGATTAGCGCACCTTATGTCACCCGCGAATACCAGGTATGTTTTAAATGCCATTCCAACTATGGTTTTAGCGACGCCAACAACAATTACGGCAATTCGCCCCAGCGGCCCCAACTGGGTTCCCATGCCGGCAGCACGCCGCCGGGTACCAACGACTTGTATACTTATACCAATGTGGCCATGGAGTACCAGTCACCACCGGATCATACCGGCGAAGGGACATCCGGCTCGCCTTCGGGCGCGGCGCCGGCATTTGCCACCAACAACCACCGCTCCTGGCATCCGGTCATGCGGCCGACGGGCCGGACCAGTCCGGTGCGAGGTGGTGCGGACCCCACTAACTGGCGTGTGCCTTTCCAGACCATCGGTACCCAAACCATGTATTGCACCGACTGCCACGGATCTGATACCGATACCGGGCCCGATGGTGTCCTTCCACGCCCTAAGCCCGGCAATACACGAGCCAATGGATTTCCCTGGGGCCCCCATGGTTCTATTAATGACTTTGTTCTCAAGGGCCAGTGGAGCGGCAATCGTGTCACCGACACCGACGGTACCGGCAATCTTGGCACCGGCGACGCGGGTTCGGAAAATCATTTGTGCTTTAAATGCCACGAATTTAACCAGTATGGCAATGCCGGCCTGGGCGGCGGTATGGGTGGTGGCGGTGGCGGCATGGGCGGCGGCGGTATGGGCGGCGGTGGCGCTGGCGGTGTCCAAAATAGTGGGTTCGCTACGCCAGCCTGTGGCGGTGGCTGCATGGGTGGTCCCCTGAATAATCTCCACGTTTACCACACGGCGGTTGTGTCCAACTGGCGTTGCAACCTGTGCCATGTGGCGGTACCCCATGGCTGGAAGAACAAAGTGTTCCTGGTCAATCTCAATGATGTGGGTCCGGAAGGCAACGAAGCCCCGGGTACTCAACTGCGCAACGGTGCCGGCGGTGGCGGCGGCATGGGCGGTGGCGGCATGGGCGGTGGCGGCGGTGGTGGCGCTGCGGCGCCAGCGTTTACCCGCGGTCCGTATTACAACCGCGCGGCGTTAAAGGTTGCGAGTTTTGCCCAGAGTGGTCAGTGGGTGCCAGCGAACTGTGGTTCCGCGGGACCGCCGGGTAACGGTGTCACCGGGGTTAACTGGATGTTTATGAGTAGTGAGGCGTGTAACAACTTACCCTGAGGCGCTCGGTAGCAATGACCATGGGATTAATCTGGTATCCGGCGGACACGGGTGAAAAACACCAATAACAAATCATAAGCGCGGTAACCCGCAAGCAGTCCGCTCAAAACGGTAAACATCGGTTATCATCGGGCTAACGGCGTGATTTATAAGTATGGCGAGTGAATTGACGGCGATTGAATAGCCGTCGGAACCATCGTCGTTTTTTTACCCTGATCTGGTTAACTTCCTCAACCACGTAATACGCTCGTAGGTGTATACAAGGTTGGTTATAGCTACCAATAAAATTTCGAAATCCGTTGTCCACTCCTGATATCCGGCCCAAACAGTATGTCTTGTTTTTCAATAGACAGTCTTGGTAACTGCGAGAAGTAGAAGTTATGTTGCGATTTTTGGACGAAGTCTCCCGTAAAGCGTTATTGCTTATCGTCGTTATCGGTTTATGCAATCCGGTGTACGCGCAGACTCCCCGTTTCGCCTATGCCGCCAATCCATACGATTTTACGATCTCCGAATATTACCTCGATAGTCACGGCACCATGTTTCCCAACGGTATGGTATTTACCAAGGACAAATACCCTGCGACACTGGCGATCGACCCGGCTGGCCGGTACCTGTATTCCGCATCGCGGACCGTGGACACGGCGCCCATTTTCAAGATCGATCCGGTAACCGGATGGCTCACTGAAACCCCGGAGTCGCGGTTTAATACTTACCTGCGGTCACCGTTTCATTACGGTTTTCATCCCAGTGGCAGGTTTCTTTACGTGGCGGGGCGCGGTGGTGGCGTTGCCGGCTTTAAAGTCAACAAAAAAAGCGGTGCTCTGACATTTGTACCCGGGTCGCCGTTTAAATCCGGCGAACGTACCCGTTGCCTGACAGTGCATCCGTCCGGCAAGTTTGTTTATGCCAGTAATGCTTATACCAACGATGTGTCCGGTTACCGCATCGACGAAAAGACCGGTACATTGAAAGAACTCGCCAATTCGCCGTTTCCCGCAGGGGAGGCCGGTCCTTTCGACGATACCTTCGCGGTACTGCCGGATGTTGTTGCCAACAAAGGCGGTATGCCCTATTACATCGCCAGTCATCCGAACGGTAAGTTTGTTTATGTCACCAACTGGGCCGCGGCCAGTGTATCGGTGTTTCGTGTCAATCAGAACACCGGTGATTTGACACTGGTGGGCAAGCCCAAGGAAACCGGTTTAACGCCATATGCGGTCGCGGTGCACCCATCCGGCAAATACGTCATGGTCAGTACCTGGGGTGGCAGCGATATCTATGTTTATTCGGTCAATTTAAACACCGGAGAACTAACGCTTGTCGACGGGTCGCCTTTCGCAACCTTGGGATTGAAACCCGTTGATATTACCTTTAGCGGCAACGGTGAAAGGATGTATGTAGCCAATAACGGGTCCAATACAGTATCGGTTTTCGACGTTGACACGGCAACGGGAAAATTAACCTTGAAAGACATTGGTGCGACCCGGGCCGGATCCATTGATGTGAAACTGGTGGAGTCGGATACACCGGTAACAATACAGCCGAAATATGTTTTTCTCCTAGACAAGGCCAACGAACAGCTGGTGAGTTATCGTATTGACCTGGCCAGCGGCAACCTGACGGAAGTGGCACGCGTTAAAACCGGCCGTCAGCCGTCCGCTATCGCACAGGATCCCCGCAACCGCTTCGTGTATGTAGCCAATGCTGGGTCAAATAGTGTGTCAGCGTATGCCATTGACGGGCAGTCGGGACAGCTAACGCAGGTGGAGGGCTCGCCTTATCCCACCGGCAAAAAGCCTATACACATTAGTGTGGATGCCAACGGTTGGTATTTATATACCTTAAATGCGCAAAGCCATGATATGTCAGCTTTCCTGATTCATGTGACCAAGGGCCAGTTGGCCGAGGCACAGGGCTCTCCCCTTGCTTTGCCAAAGCAGTCCAGTGAACTGGTTACCGACCCCACGGCTCGTTTTGTTTATGTTAATAACCCCGCCAACAAATCCATCAATGTTTATCGTTTTCGCACCGCGATTACCCCCTCGATTTTCGAAATCAAGGAATACGGATCGCCGTTCGTGTTCGACGATACGCCCGCGGATATTAACATTGATCCCACCGGCCGGTTTGTGATGGTGGTGTTAAAGGAAGTGAACCAGGTGGCCATGTTCTATGTACATGTGGCGACGGGTGCGTTAATTCCTATTAAAAACAACCTTGATCCTTACCAATTGCAGGGCAAAGGGGCCACTGATGCGGTGTTTCATCCCAGTGGCAGATTTGCCTATGTGATTAATCAGCAAAGCCGCTCTATTTCCCAGTTGCGAATGGAACGGCTGCACGGGCGCCTGAGTGCTATTGCCAAACCCATTGCCGTTAACGGCAAACCGCTGTCTATGGTGGCGGACCCGTCAGGGCACTATTTATACGTGAAGATCGAAGGACACGAGGGACTGCATAAATATCGCGTGGATCCACAAAACGGTCGGTTGGCGGATGCCGGCGATGTTGCATTACCCTTTTCGCCCGCGGATATGGTGATATCACGCGACATTCACTAATCAGTGGGAGTGACGCCGGCCGGAACGGGAAAGGCGCGAATCAGGTACTATGTTAGTATTTAGTTTTGTATATAAGCAAAATGTCGACCGGCCATTGAGGTTTATTTCAGAGCACACGACATGATGGGAATGTTCAAAAAACTGGCGTCGCTGAAGATTACCCTGGTAGGTATGGGGTTACTGGCGATCGGCGCCGGCCTTAGTTACGGCAATCCGCAGGAGACACCCATGTGGGTGCTGGTGGTGCCCATGGCCTTGTTGGCCGTTAACTTAAGCGCCGCCATTGCCACCAATCCCCGCATTAATCAACAGCCGGGTTTGTTGGTGTTTCATGTCAGCCTGTTTTTGATTGTTGTGCTGGCGGCCATCGGGCGCCTGACCCACATGGATGCCCACCTGGAACTGGTGGTGGGAACGGAATTTACCCCGGACCGTTTGCTGGAAACCAATAGCGGACCGTTGCACATGGGAAATCTTGACCAGGTGCATTTTGTCCAGGGACCGTACACGGTGCAATATGCGCCGGGGATCAAACGGGGACTGACCTTCAGCCATGTCAAAGTCAAAACGCCCACCGGTAAGTGGCAACAGAGGGTGATTGGTGATGACCGCCCGCTGGTATTGGAAGGTTATCGTTTTTATACCACTTACAATAAAGGCTTCGCACCGATATTAACCTGGATTCCCGATAACGGCGAACCGGTTACCGGTTCGGTGAACATGCCGTCTTATCCCCTGTTTGAATACAAGCAGGATAACCGCTGGGTGCCGCCAGGGGGAAACCAGGAAATCAAGTTCTGGTTACAACTGGATACTGGTATGGATGAAAACAAGTCCTGGACGCTGGATGGCCGAACCTCCACCGGCACGTTAATTGTCACCACCGGGGAAAAACGCCACGAAGTGCCGGTGGGCGAGTCTGTGCGACTGGACAACGGTGTGCTGCGTTTTGACGCGCTGACCACATGGATGGGATACCGCTTGTTTTATGATCCCACTATCCACTGGTTGTTTTTCGTGGCCATAATGGGTGTCATCGGTTTGGCGCATTACTTCTGGAAGAAGATTAATTTGCAGCCATGGTTGGACGAAGCCGGGGATACCGCTGAGGACAGCAGTACGAAACCAATCGCCGGCGCTGACAGTCCAAAAAAAGATATGCGGCCTGCCGGGGGCGGGACGGTCTCAGCGAAAATAATGACGGGAGATCATTTTGAATAACATGGTGGCGGAATTACCGTGGTTATGGTCGGGGTTGGGAGCCTATTTTGTGGCGACCCTCATTGCCATCTACGGCGTGGCGCCGCGCTACGCCGGTATGCCGATTATTAAGGCCAAAAACCACGAATATATTGTTCTGGGGTTTCTGGTCCTGGGTGTGATGCTGCTGGCTATTGCCATTTCGGCGCGCTGGATGCGCATCGGTCACGGACCGTGGATCAGTTTGTTTGAATTACTGATGAGCCAGCTGTGGAGCCTGGGTTTGATATTCATGCTCCTTTACTGGCGCTTGCCGGGGCTGCGTCCCAGCGCGGTGATCGTGTTGCCGGTGATGTGGATACTGGGCAGCTGGGTGCTGACTCTGGAACCCAACGCCAGTCATTTTCCTGCCACTTATTATAATACCTGGAAATGGGTGCATGTGGGCCTGGGTAAAATCTTCCTGGCGTTGTTGCTGGCGGCCGTTGGCCTGGCCGGTGTGCTTATTCTGCGCCAGACACAGCGGGGCAAGATCTGGTTTCGCAGTATGCCGTCGGATGCGATCGTTGATCGTTTTGCCTGGCGGTTTATGATGCTGGCGCTGGTGTTTGACAGCCTGATGTTAATCGCCGGCGCGGTGTGGGCACAGGATGCCTGGGGCCGGTACTGGGCCTGGGATGCGCTGGAAACATCGGCGTTTTTAACCTGGCTGTTTCTGGCCATTGGACTGCATGTCAGGTTGAGCTACCGGGTGCCGCCGCTGGTGAGTGGTTTAATCATCATCGGGATTTTTGTCATGGCCTTTGCCACCTATTTTGGCACGCCTTATCTGAGTCCCGCCGCCCACAAGGGTATGGTGTAACGGTGGTGGATGTAATTGTCAGTTTTGACGGGGCGATAGGGTAGCTAGGGTAATGGTTGCAACACAGGATACATTGGAAACCACGGCGGGCGCCGGGCATGCCGGAAAAGTCAGTTATGAAAATCTGGTGACAATCGTCACGGCGATATGTGTTTTTATTATCGCCAGCGGTTTTTTCTCGCTGGCCAGGCAATATCCCCCCCATTTTGTCCCGCCCGCAACAACGGCAACCCCATCGAACGTGCAGGGTTACGTGCGGCCAGGAGCTGCGGGTTCACAGCAGCATACGCGGCCGAAAGTTCGCGGCCAGTCGCCGGCTGACCCTAACAAGCAGAATTTACTCAAAGGGCTGACCGAGCACGAAAGACAATTGTTGCAGGAACGCTTTGATCAGGCGGCATCCCTGATCCATGCCGGTCAATACAAATACGCCATCACCGCGTTAAACCAGGTTATTAAGATACAGCCCCTGTTGCCGGAAGCTTATGTCAATATGGGTTATGCCTACCTGGGACTGAAGCAATACGACACGGCGGTCAACGCCTTTAACCGGGCGCTTGATTTACGCCCCAACCAACTCAACGCGTATTTTGGGCTGGCCGAGTCGCTGGAAGGCAAAGAAGACTATGAAGGGGCCTTGGGTGCCATGCGCACTTATATTCACTTGTCGGAGCCCGATGATCCATTCCTTGCCAAGGCGCGTTCGGCCGTTTGGGAATGGGAAACCAAGCTGGGGCGCAAACCGGAAATCGAAGATCAGGACAAAGCTATCCACTTTGATAACAAACGCTTTCGCTCACCCCACTAGTGTTTCGCCGTATGCCAGAAATCCACCGGTTGATCGGATTGAGCAGCGTTTTTAACTTCCAGCTACATGGTGAAAGCCATGTGATTCCAGGGTCGTCGTCAAAGGCTGGGCGAATCATTGATAACCGCAAAATGCACCTAACGTCATGTTGACTAAACGGTTCCCTGTGGCTGCTTTCGTATTGATGTTGCCGTGGTTGCTCAGTTCGTGCGACAAACCTCAGCCGCCGCTGAATATAAAAGTAGGCCAGGCATTGCCCGAGATTAACGTGCAGGATCTGCAGGGCAAACCGGCAACGCTGTCGCTGGCCACCGGTAAAGTGGTGATATTGAACGTGTGGGCCACCTGGTGCGGTCCCTGCCGCCATGAACTGCCCAGCCTCGAGCGGCTGGCCCAAACACTGGATAAGGACAGATTTTCCGTGGTGGGATTATCCGTGGACGCTGATGATTATGTGGTGAGGGAATTTCTCATCGAAAGAAAGGTGGGATTTAACAACTACCGGGATCCGGGCATGAGCGTTGCCAACGACGTGTTCGGTGTTCGCGCCTTTCCCTCCACGCTGGTATTTAGTCCCAGTGGCCAACTGCTGGAAGTGATCGAAGGCTGGCGCGAGTGGGATACCCCCTCCATGGTAGGTAAGCTTAGCTCGCTGGCCGCGCAGCGGGGTTAATGCAAAAAACGACCACAGAGAGCGGTTTGAGACATAAGCAGTGGTTTATTGGTTTGCGGATGACAATCAACGAAAACCGGCAAAGCGGTCAAAATCAGCACTTTATCGTTGTAAAATCTGGAGAATTCTAAAAAATTCGTGATACACTCGACTATCGGCAATCATTGAGCACGTGGTGATCGAATAATACGCAAAAGGTAAAAAATGCTGGAAGTACGCGAACTTGAATGCGTGCGTGGTGATCACCGCTTGTTCAAAGGTTTGAATTTTACGTTGCAGCCGGGAGAACTGCTGCACCTGCGTGGTTCCAACGGGGCCGGCAAAACCAGCCTGTTGAGAACCATCTGTGGCCTGATGGCGCCCGCCGACGGCGAAGTACTCTGGAATAGCGAAAATATCCGCTCCCTTCGTGAAGAATACAATCGTGGGTTGACCTACCTGGGCCATTTCAACGGCATCAAAGGCGAACTTAGCGCGCTGGAGAACCTGCAGGTTTCCTGTTCGCTGTTCGGGCGTGGAATCTCCGAAGACCGGATTCTGGATGCATTACAGCGTATTGGCCTGGCGGGCCGCGAGGATTTGCCCACCAAGGTGCTGTCGCAGGGGCAGAAGCGCCGCGTCGCCTTGGCGAGACTATTGATTAGCGAGAGTCCCCTGTGGGTGCTCGACGAACCGTTTAACGCCCTGGATGTCCATGCGGTGGAGGTTTTGAAAGACCTCATCAGCGGCCATGTGAAAAACCAGGGCATGGTGATTTTGACCACGCATCAACACGTTGAAATCGATGCGGGCGTCATGAAAGAAATCGATTTGAGTGCCCTATGAACGAGACCAGCCTGTTCGTTGCCAGCCGCAGCCTGTTGGCCAGAGATATCGTGTTGGCCATGCGGCGCAAGTCGGACGTATTAACGACGCTGTTTTTCTTTCTCATTGTCGTGAGCCTGTTTCCGCTGGGGGTGGGACCGCAACTGGAGATACTGCGCCAGATTGGCCCCGGGGTCATCTGGGTAGCGGCGTTGCTGGCGTCCATGCTGTCATTGGGACGGATGTTTTCCGACGATTATCAGGACGGCACGCTGGAACACCTGCTGTTGCTGCCCCATCCGCTGGCCATGCTGGTGCTCAGCAAGATTTTTGCGCACTGGTTGTTGTCGGGATTGCCACTGGTAATTTTTTCGCCGGTTTTGGGAATGCAGCTAGGCTTGGGCGGCGAAGACATAGTATTATTGATGATTACCCTGATACTGGGGACACCCGCCTTAAGCCTCATTGGCGCCGTGGGTGCGGCATTGACGCTGGGATTGCGGGGTGGAGGAGTGCTGGTCAGTTTACTGGTATTGCCGCTTTATATTCCCATTTTGATATTCGGTGCCGGCGCGGTGGAATCACAGAACGCCGGATTGGGGGCAGAAGCGCACATGTCCATACTGGGGGCGTTTCTGATGGTAGCCCTCGTTTTCGCGCCGGTTAGCACGGCAGCGGCGTTGCGTATCAGTCTCGATTGAGCCGGTGATTTTTAGGTGAGCAAGCAGGCGTCTTGAGTGCCGGGACAGGACATACACAAAATCAGGTTAGACGGTGTCAGCCGCCGGGCGGCCGCCGTGAAACACAAGTTTGAAGCGAGCACGAAGAGTCTATGGGTTTCAAGAATTCAATCATCTGGTTATATTTTTCATCACCAAAAAATTTCTATCCTTTTGCCGGTAAATTAATTCCCTGGTTCGGCTGGCTGTCGGCAATTTTGACGGTCGTCGGTCTTTATATCAGCTTCTTTGAGGCGCCACCGGTATTGTCGGACCAGAAAGAATATTACGTCATCATTTTTATTCACGTGCCCGCCGCCTGGATGTCCATGTTTATTTATATTGTGATGTCCGTGTATGCCTTTGTCGGGCTGGTATGGAATATCAAGATGTCGGAAATGATGGCGACCGCGCTGGCACCCACCGGCGCAATGTTTACCTTCGTAGCGCTATGGACCGGCGCCTTGTGGGGACGTCCCAGTTGGGGTACGTACTGGGTATGGGATGCGCGTTTAACATCAGAACTGATTTTGCTGTTTCTTTATATTGGATTTATGTCATTGCAGTCGGCCATTGACGATCCGCGCCGTGCCGCCCGCGCCAGTGGTTTGCTGGCCGTGGTAGGCGTCATCAATATCCCCATCATTTATTTTTCCGTTCGCTGGTGGAATACCCTGCACCAGGGTTTTTCGGTGCAACCTGCACAATCGCAGCAAATTGTGGATCCGGCCATTTTCTGGGGCATGATCGTCTTGGCATTGGCGTTCTGGATGTATACCATCGCCGTAGTGTTGTATCGTGTGCGCAGTATTATCCTGGAACGTGAACGGCAAACCAGTTGGGTACAGGACATTTTGAGTGGCAAAACAGCGAGTGGGAAGGCGTGAGCGCAATTAGTGATTTTTTTTATATTGGCGGTTATGCCTGGTACGTGTGGGGCTCGTACGGCGTGACGGCGGTATTTATGATCGGCGAAGTGATTCTGGTCATTCGCGGCAAGAAAACGCTCATGCAGCGGTTGGCGCGCATGGCACGGCTGAATAATTCAGCCAACGATTGAAGGGTTTTGGCCCGGTTAAAGCCTGGGTAAAGTATTGTTCAAACCGATTGTTGAACGTACCAGCAGTTAACGGTTGAATAAGTTGAACAAACAGGCAGAACCGGGGATCAGATACGACAGTGGGAAAGATTGCGGCAGGTGAATCATCATGAAAGCAAGACATAAACGAGCAATATTTATCGTAGCCGGCCTGGCCGGTTTGGCCGTTGCCATTGGTTTGGTGGCGAACGCGTTCAATCAAAATCTGGTATTTTTCTTCAGCCCGAGCGACGTGCAGGCAAAGCAGGCGCCAATTAACAAGGCTTTTCGTCTTGGGGGGCTGGTGCAGGAAGGCAGCCTGCGCCGTGAGGATGACGGCCTGACCGTGCATTTTATGGTGACCGATAATGCGCACACGATACCCGTAACATTCACCGGTATATTGCCCGATCTGTTTCGCGAAGGTCAGGGCGTGGTCGCTCAGGGCAAGCTCACGGAAGGCGGTACGTTTATGGCCAAGGAAGTGCTGGCCAAACATGACGAATCCTACATGCCGCCGGAAGTCAAAGACGCCTTGGAAAAAGCTAAAAAGACCGCCAGTGCAAGCGTCGTTAAAGACAGTCAATGACTGTCAATGACAATCAATAAAGTATTCTACGAGGGGGCATTGCCATGATTCCAGAACTCGGACACTTTACACTCATTCTCGCCATGTGCGTTGCCCTGGTGCAGGGCGTGTTATCCATTGCCGGCGCACAGTTAGGTGTTCGGTCGTGGATGGCCCTGGCCCGGCCGGCCGCACAGTGCCAGTTCGTACTGGTGGCCGTTGCGTTCGGATTTCTGGCGTATTCATTTATTAACAACGATTTTTCCGTTCGCTATGTGGCCATGCAGTCCAATTCATTATTGCCGCTGCAATACCGGATTTCCGCCATATGGGGCGGACACGAGGGTTCGATGTTGCTATGGGTGCTCATGCTGGCGACCTGGACCACTGCTGTGAGTATTTTCAGCAAGAATTTACCCAATGATATGGTGGCGCGTGTCATCGGCATTATGGGTCTGGTATCCCTGGGTTTTTATCTGTTTATCCTGTTTACTTCCAATCCGTTTGAACGGTTGTTGCCACCCGCTGCGGACGGCCGCGACTTGAATCCTTTGTTACAGGATCCCGGGCTGATTATTCATCCGCCCATGCTGTATATGGGGTACGTCGGTTTTTCCGTGGCCTTTGCCTTTGCCATCGCCGCTTTATTGAGTGGCCGATTGGACGCGGCGTGGGCCCGTTGGTCCCGGCCCTGGACAACCGTTGCCTGGATGTTTCTCACCGTCGGCATTGGACTTGGCAGCGGCTGGGCTTACTATGAGCTTGGCTGGGGTGGCTGGTGGTTCTGGGACCCGGTGGAGAACGCCTCATTTATGCCGTGGCTGGTGGGCACCGCACTGATCCATTCGCTGGCGGTGACGGAAAAGCGCGGCAGCTTTAAAAACTGGACAGTGTTGCTGGCCATCTTTACCTTTTCCCTGAGCCTGTTGGGTACCTTCCTGGTTCGTTCCGGCGTATTGACGTCAGTGCATGCTTTTGCCACCGATCCCAAGCGCGGTATTTTTATCCTTGTTTTACTGGTAATTACCATTGGTATTTCGCTGACCTTGTTTGCCTGGCGTGCACCCAAAGTGGGTATTGGCGGACGCTTCCAGTTAATCTCGCGTGAATCCGCCTTGTTAACCAATAACGTGCTGCTGGTGGTGGCTGCCGGCGCCGTGCTGTTGGGTACGCTTTATCCGCTGATCCTGGACGCCCTGGACATGGGTAAGATTTCCGTAGGCCCTCCGTACTTCGATTCGGTCTTTTTACCGTTAATGACACCGGCCCTGTTTTTGATGGCTGTTGGTCCCATCGCGCGCTGGAAAAAGGCGGAACTGCCGGACATCGCCAAAAGGTTGCGCTGGGCCGCCGTGGTCAGTCTGGTCATGGGCTTGTTAACGCCAGTGTTGATGGGCGAATGGGGAGCCATCCGCAGTTTAGGGTTCACCATGGCGTTCTGGGTTCTGAGCAGCGTCTTTTTGATGTTGCGTGAACGAGTAAAGAAAAGTCCGCGCTCGGGAAACGTTCTCAGCAAGATTGCCGGCATGCCTAACTCGTTTCTGGGTATGTGTGTGGCCCATACCGGAGTCGCAGTTTTTGTCATTGGCGTGACCATGGTGAAAAGTTATGAAATTGAAAAAGATATGCGTATGGAGGTGGGTGACACCACCGAGCTGGCCGGTTACATGTTTCAGTTCGAAGGCGTAACACGCGTCCAGGGCCCCAACTATACCGCCAACCGGGGACAGATCGTGGTGAGTAAGGGTGGTGACGTGGAAACGGTATTGTTTCCTGAAAAGCGCACTTACACGGTTCAGACTATGCCCATGACCGAAGCGGCCATCGACACCGGACTGACCCGCGACCTGTACGTGTCCCTCGGTGAACCGGTCAGTGGCGGCGCATGGAGTGTGCGCATTTACTACAAGCCGTTTGTGGACTGGATCTGGGGTGGTGCATTCATTATGGCGCTGGGCGGATTTCTTGCCGTTTCTGATCGCCGCTACCGTCTGGCCAGCCGCCGCGTTGCCCAGGAAAAACCGGGTGAAGAAAATGACGCCTTACCCGTTGGTAAAGCTGTTACCGGGGAGTCGT
>JASFOJ010000099.1:0-16888 GCA_050116575.1 Gammaproteobacteria bacterium
GTCATGCCCTGCAATTGGAATTGGAAAATTTACCCGCGAAGTCGCGCCAACAATTGGTCGCTAAGATCCGACCCAATTTTCCCAACAGCACTATTGAAGAAGTCGTTGAACTTTGCGGCCGTCACCTGAGACAGATAGAACTGGCTTCTCCCCCGGTTGGCGATTATGTCACCTCCCGGTTGCACGTCGACGATAACTACAACACCTGGCAACGCATTATCGGACTGTACTATATAACGTTATTTCCCGTATTGGGGGGAGTCCACGATTGGCATGATGAAACCATGGCGATATTCAACACACCCGTTAGCGAACTGCCCGCCGAAGGTAGCCTGAAACGCTATTCATTGGGTGTATCCGGTCAAGCATTAACACAGCGTCAAGTTAAAGTAATTCTGAAACACTCCCGCGATAATCCTTTGCGTATCCCTCTACCCAACTCGACCCAGCGCAGGCAGTTGATTCAACATTTCGCGCCGGTATGGGAAATTGATGTGACATCCAGCGATGACCAAATCGGTGTTCCTTTTTGGCCGTCTTTCGACGCTGACACGCCGGGCATTGATATTCAACATCCTGCTATCTTTACCCGCACATCTCACACAGTATTCAACGGTGAGGTATTACTACAGCTAAATTATGTGATCTGGTTTCCATCACGGCCCTGCCAATCGACATTCGATATTCTATGCGGCCATATTGACGGTATTATCTGGCGGGTCACACTCTCCAATGATGGCGAACCACTGGTGTTTGACTCGATCCACAGTTGCGGCTGCTATCACCAGTTTTTCCCCACACCGGCTTTGGCGATGCGTCATAACGATGACTGGCTACAGGAACCGGTATTGATTCCCAAGAGCCTGCCACGAATGGAAACGGACCAACACGTTGTTATCAGGGTAGCAGACATCAGTCACTATATTGACGCTGTCACGCTGGAGCCAAGGGAGTCCAACCTGGCGCCGGATAACACCCTTACGCCCGCCCGGCCTTATGATGAATTACGGTCGTTGCCGGCCAGCGAACATCAACGGCGCAGCATGTTCAACACATCTGGCCTGGTACCCGGCACCGAAAGAGCAGAACGTTTTATTCTATGGCCCATGGGAGTGCCGTCTCCGGGCGCCATGCGCCAGTGGGGAACCCATGCCACCGCCTTTGTGGGCCGTCGGCATTTTGATGAACCATGTTTGTTGGAAGAGATTTTTACTGTCAATGCCGCCAGCGACTTGAAGGCTGCGGAACCGGCGTTGGGTGAGAACATTTACAACGACATATGCAACAAAGAAGCGTCGATATCCGAGCAGGCGGATGACCCATAGCCTGCTGATCCTGACAAGCATCTCGTGCCCGGCTGTTACGACTTGAGTTTGTGTTTCAGTAAATGTATGAATTGGCGAATCCGTTCCGCATTGGTGCCCACATCACTTTTACCCACCCGGGACACGGAGCGCATATCTACTTTGCTGCCGCCATTTTTCGGAGTAATGCGGATAACCACGTCATCTTTGAACCCATACCAAAAGGTCGTATCGGTAGCCTCAATACGGTTGTCATCTTTTTCCATGGCGACGATTTGCCAGCCCAGTTCCCGCGCCGTGGCCAGTGCGGCATCAAAAACATCACGGGGCGTGGCGTCCACGATAAGTGGTTTAATATCCGGATAAGCCTGCTGTTGTTGCTGCGCAATCTTGGTACCGCCGTACTCAACCGGGTTTGCCGCATGTTCGCGCAATGGCACGATGGCGTTGAACATGGGTGGGTTTTCCGTGTCCGTGGTAATATCATGAATAGGTGGAACCGAACGCGCAGTCTGCAGCCACAGTAGCGGAATCACAATAATGGGCGCGGCAATCACCAGCCCCACAATCGACCGGAACAGGCCTTCTTTTTCGGTGGCCGGTCTCGCCACAAAAATACCCACTAGCGAAACAATAGCCGCAGTGATGGCAATATAAACGCTCCAGCGCAGCAAACCGAACCCGGTACCAAAATGCCACCACGCCAGTCGTGCGCCGAAACCGGATACTATGGCAAGCACCGCCGCCACAATGGCCAATGCGATCCCGCCGTTGGCAAACCACGAAATTCGTTTTTTACGGAAAAGCGGTTCCATAATATGGTTCCCCTGTCATGATGAAACGCGGCGACAGACCCTGTTCAGCGAAAGGCTGTCTCGAAAGGGCGATCCCATGGAATATGCGATGTCACCACCACATCATGCCCAATAATAACAACGCAACGCTACGATTGGCATGGATTTTTGTCAAATCCGATATATTTTTTGTTACACAAAAAACAGCTCAATATTGTGCGCACAACCGTCATATATACGCAAAGGATTTTAGTCCTGTCGCCTTTAAGGATCTGAAAATTGAGGCACTACAATGCATGCCGGTTGTCTGTAGCAAATCGCTAACGGTGTTTGTCATAAAGAACGAGCAAACGAACTCGCCGCTTGCCCGCTTTCTTTAGTGCACGGCAATAACACCATTGCAGTCAATAGTAGTTATGGCATGTACTACAGGAGATGTTTTCTTCCGATACGTGCTCTTCATGCAATTCCATAAACATCTCCGATGCCGACCATTCATCGGATTCGTTGCCGTGACATCCCGATGCGCAATTACCGGCTGTCGCGGGATTACGCCTTGGTAACGGCGTATAACCCAGTGCGGCGAAGTCCATGCGCCCCGGATTGCCGTGGCAGTCGCTGCAATTCAATGCTTCATCTTCCGGAGACACTTCGTGAAAAATCCCCATAAAGCGTTCGGCATCCACGAAATCATAACCGCTGCTCAACGGCCAGCCAACTTCCTGTGCACCCGCCCTTATGGCGCCATCGACGTTGCCGGTCTGGAACAAAATTCCCATTTTCAGCGGCAAGATACGCCGGGTGGCGACATCATAGGGCAAAACCGCCAAATGGTGTTTGAACGGGTAGATTTTTGCCGAGGGATCCGTAACGTTTCCCACCGGGCCGGCCATTAAAACCCGGCCATTATCGTCCAGTTCATAGGGTGTGCCAAATTGATAAAATGTCGACGTGCCATTCCAGAACCGGTAATCGGGCACTACGTTGGCCTCGCGTTCAATGTTTGGCTCATATAACCTGTTGGTTTCGAGAATTTCCGGCGGCTTGCTGTAGTCGCGAACCATGTCCGTTGACGTCACCTTGGCAAACGCGGGGATATGACAAACAGAACAGTCAACACGATTGGTGTGCCGGTTCAACTGGTTGCTATCGTGCGGCTGTGCGGCATGGCAATTGGTACAGCGCACCGGTACGTCAAGATCAGTGGGCCGTAAATCCACGCCCCGCCCGGCGAACCGGTGGCTTTGCGTAATATGACAATCCTGGCAATTCAACCCCGCACCGCCCAATGAACGTGAAGCCATATGGACATCGAACGACGCACTGGGAGGATGACGGTGGGCTTCTTCCATGTCCCCGCGTTTGTTGTTGCAGCCGCCCCCGGCATAAGAATGGCAGTTAATGCATGCGCCTTTGGTTGGCTCGCCCTGAATATCGGTAATCGCCTGCAGCAACGGCACATCCATATTTTCCGGCGCCGGTACAAAACGGAAGCTACCATTGTCCTGACGTTCCACCTTGCGCCGGTAAGAATCGGAATGACAAATCAGGCAATCAATGTTGTCCAACTGCTCCGTTGTCGCCTCAGCGGCCGGTTTGCCACCCATGCCCACATGACAGGTAGCACATCCGCCACTGACGGTGTCACCATCCAGATTGGTCAACAAGCCAAGAAAATTAATATCAGGATAACCGCAGAAGTCATTAATACCGCCCAGCTTACCACCGTGATCCATATTGACCACGTGCGGCGTCGGCCCAGTCCATTGGTAGTGCACAGAGGCATGAACGTCACTGGATTGGTCGTGACAACGATTACAGGTCTTGCTGCCTTCATAGGTATCATAAAAGCCGGCGTGGGATGTCTGCACTGGGGGTGGCTGGCCGCCGCCACCACCACCTTCCGACGTACCACAGTTAGCGGGCGCATCTTCTACCTGACGCTCAGCAATCCTGTCACCGGCTGTTACTTTTACCCGGCAGGGTGGATTAGAAAGGTGTTCCGATTCAAATTCCCACTCACCATGATGTTCGGCATCCACCGTACCCAACAGGGAACCGCTACCGGCATCGGCAACTTCAAGGCTGGCATTGTCTGGCGCGCCCCGGCCGCTCACTTGCAGTTCGCGGTCTTCACGATCCCACTGCGCTTTCGTTATCCGAAACTTTCCGCTTTTATGAGCACCATCGTCGTCGCACCTGTCATTCCGATACCATGAGTGGCTATTATTATCCCGGTGCTCTGACACGCTCGCCATTATTGACTGACGGTTGCTGATATCCGCGTTTATAGCATCGTCACTGCACATAGCGATGCTTGAATAAATCACCAGCAACACGAAAACCAATAAATAACCCGGCCGTATCCACCGTGGGTACGGCTTTAACGGGCAACATATTTGCAATAGTCGCGACAAATGCATGGTTGATACCTCCTTGTATCCAGATAATTTGTGCACTTCAAACCCACGCCAAATGACACCCTGAACCAATTCCCTGTTAGGTATAAGGATAAGCATTGGGAGATGTGGTTAGGCAACGAACCGAGGATGCAGACTACTGGCGATACAAAATGGTGTAATTGATAAACATCAACGACGCATCTCAAACTACAATTGTTCTAATTCCCTACTGCCCAAAAAATTTACTATCAATACACAGATATTGTATAAAATAAATGAACAGTATCCCCACCTATACACGCATGGTAGAAACTGTAATCAATTACAAACAGCTGTCACCAAACCTGGCAACGGGGGGACAACCCGACCGGGACCAACTGTCTCAGCTCGCCGAAACGGGTTATGAAGTTGTTATTAACCTGGGACTGGAGGATGCAGAATACGCAATACCCAACGAACAAGCCATTCTGGAAGCCCAGGGCATCCGATACATTCATATACCGGTAAAATTTGAGGCGCCAGCCATCGCACAATATCGTGAATTCTCAAAGATTTTGAAAGCCTTATTACCTAAAAAGGTATTCATTCACTGCGCTGCAAATAAACGCGTGTCTGTATTCATGGCATTATTTAGAATACTGGATCAAAACATACCCCACGAGCAGGCAATGGCGGAACTAACGTCGTGCTGGCAACCCGATGCGACATGGCACGGCTTTATTACACGGGTTCTCTCCGAGGCCGGAACAGCACCTGAATAGCGCGGTATCAGGCGACTGTCTGATAGTCAATATCACCTTTTAGCCGCTGGCACGCCGTTCCATCGGCTAATCAACCCCGCCGGCGCAAGCAGATAAACCCTGTCATTGCATAAACGAATTTTGCCATTATCATAAGGCGTACAGGAATCAATATGGCTCACAATCACGATCACACACCAACTAGCTATAACCGGGCGTTTGCCATCGGCGTTGCGCTGAATACGGTATTTGTTGTTATCGAAGCCGGTTATGGGGTGGTTGCCGATTCCCTGGCACTGATCGCCGACGCCGGACATAACTTGAGTGATGTCCTCAGCCTGTTGCTGGCCTGGGGCGCCAGCGTACTGGCCACCAAAGCCGCCACGGAAAAAAGAACCTATGGCCTGCGCAAGGTAACGATTATGGCGTCGTTAACCAGCGCGATATTGTTGTTCATCGCCCTGGGCGGAATCACCTGGGAAGCCATTGGCCGCTTCGCCCACCCAAAACCCGTTGCCGGCATGGTCATTATGGTCGTGGCGGCCATCGGCGTAGTCATCAATACCGCAACGGCCTTGCTGTTTGTATCGGGCCAGAAACACGATTTAAATATCCGCGGCGCCTTCCTGCACATGGCGGCCGATGCAGCTGTCTCGCTGGGTGTGGTGATTGCCGGTATTATCATTATGACCAAGGGCTGGTTGTGGATAGACCCCGTCATTAGTCTGGTTATTGTGGCGGTTATCCTGATAGGCACGTGGGGCCTGTTGCGCGCTTCCATCAACAGCGCCATCGATGCGGTACCGGAAAATATCGACATGCCCGGGATCAAGAATTATTTGTCCAGCCTTGATAATGTCTGCCAGATTCACGACCTGCACGTATGGGCCCTGAGCACGACAGAAGTGGCGTTGACGGTTCATCTGGTGGTCAGCGACAATTCTTTAAGTAATGATTTTCTCACCTCAATTCAACAACACTTACACGATCATTTCGATATAGAACACACCACGATTCAAATTGAACGGCAGGATGCAGATACGGTTTGCATGCTGGACAGACATAGCTGCGTTTAGCTGTTAATTGTCATTTTCTACGCCACCATCGCAGGGTAATCTCACATTTTTTTCACTGACCCTTGAAGAACGCCCGGATTGCATCCATAATAGATAGCATACTATCTATTAGCTCAGCATCTAATTTTATTAATTTTTTCTATGCCCGTGTCCAAAGATCAGCTAGGCATGGCCATTGGCGAAACCGCCCGCTTCTGGCGCACCCGGTTAAACGAACGGTTACGCCCCCTGGGCCTGAGCCAGGCGCGCTGGATGGTGTTATTGCATTTATCCAAACGCGGTGACGGCGTGGTGCAAAAAGACCTGGCCGAATGGCTCAGTATTGAAGGCCCTACCCTGGTTCGTATTCTGGACCGCATGACCGAGGACGGCTGGATTGAACGGCGTGAGTCGAACACCGACCGGCGTGCAAAAACCGTGCATTTGACCGAACAGTCCACCGCCATTATCAAGAAAATCAACAAGGTCGCCGCACAACTGCGCAGTGAGTTACTGGCGGATATTGATCCCGCCGATATCGAAGCGTGCATGCGGGTGCTGACGCGAATTAAACAAACCGCCGAGCGACTGTAACAATACCTGTAACAACGACGGCGAACGGAGATGTTTTCATGCAAAAGCGGAAAAAGATACTAGGGCTGGCAACCGCCGTGGTTGCCGGCGCACTGGGTATCTGGGGTTACCAGGTTTATGCGGATTATTATCCCAGTACCGAGGACGCCTATGTGGAAGCTAACGTGGTGCGCGTCGCCCCGCGCGTAACGGGACGTATTGCATCATTGTCCGTTGCCAATCATCAACGGGTTAACAAGGGTGATTTGTTATTTACCATCGACCAGGCGCCGTTCCGGTTTGCGTTGCAACAAGCCCAGGCTGAACTGGCACTGGCTAAACGCGAGGTTGCTCAAGCCGCGGCTGCGGTGGAATCCGCGAAAGCGGAAGTGCACAACCGCAAGGTGCTAGTGGATAATGCCAAAGCCAAGCTGGAACGCGCCCGGCGTTTGTCTCGCAAGGAGTACATTTCCGACGAAAATGTTACCGATGCCGAAGCGGAATATAACAGCGCTAAAGCTAATTTGCAGGTTGCACAGGCCAGATTGGAAGAAGCACGGCGGCAACTGGGTAAAACCGGAGACGAAAACGACCGCATCGTTCAGGCTAAAGCCCGTCTTGACCAGGTGAAATGGGAACTGGACAATACCCGGGTCAACGCCGCCTGCGCCGGCCAGATCAGCGAGTTTAAACTGCAACCCGGTAACGTTGTCACCGCCGACAACGAAGTATTTGTCCTGGTATGCAGCAACCGCTACTGGGTCGACGCCAACTATAAAGAAACGCAACTGCAGTATATACGCCACGGCCAGCCGGTGGACATAAACGTCGATATGTATCCCGATCACCATTTTCACGGCGTGGTTGAAAATGTCAGCGCCGCCACCGGTTCGGTGTTTTCATTGTTGCCGCCGCAAAACGCCAATGGTAACTGGGTAAAGGTCATTCAGCGGGTGCCGGTGCGGATCAGGATAGACAATCCCGATCCGGCATATCCTTTACTGGTGGGCACCAGCACCACGGTAACCATCGACACCACTACATCGGTGAACAAGAAACAGGTTGCCGTCAACGGCCCACCCGCTGAACTGGCGCCGCAAACACCGTAAATTCAACCAGTAAACTAACACGATAAGCAATCGCAGAACCAAAGAGCCGATTCCATGAATATGCAACGGTTTCTGATATCCGTGGCAGTAATGGCCGCCACGGTGATGCAGGTACTGGATATCACCATCGTCAATGTGGCGCTGCCACACATGCAGGGCGAATTGAGCGCCACGCCCGACCAGATCAGCTGGGTACTTACCAGTTATATGGTATCGTCCGGTATTTTCATGCCTCTTACCGGTTACTTCACCCACCGTTTCGGACAAAAGAAATTTCTGGCCGTTAGCATCGCCGGTTTCATCGTAGCGTCTGTACTGTGCGGGCTATCCACCAATCTCAGTGAGATCGTGGTGTTCCGGTTATTACAGGGTATCAGTGGTGCCGCGCTGGTGCCGTTGTCACAATCTATCATGGTGGCGACCTTTCCCCTGGAAGAACGTGGCAAAGCTATGGCGATTTGGGGAATGGGTGTCATGGTGGGCCCGATTCTCGGCCCCACCCTTGGTGGCTGGCTAACGGAATTTATCTCGTGGCGCTGGACGTTTTTAATCAACCTGCCAGTGGGACTCGTCTCACTTTTGCTGGTTCTACGATTTATCCCGGATAGCGAACGCAGCGAGCGCAGCATGGACTGGTTCGGGCTGGCGTTAATGGCAATGGGTATCGCCGGTTTGCAGTATGTGTTGGATCGCGGGGCGCAGGATGACTGGTTTCATTCACCGTCCATCCAGTTTGTCGCCTATCTCAGTGTCATTGGCTTTATAGGCTTTTTCTTCCATACCCGCAGCCATGAAGGGCATACCTTGTTCAGCCGGGAAATCTTCTTGGACCGCAACTTTGTCACTGCCAGCTTATTGATGGGTTTTTTGGGACTGGGCCTGTTCGGCTCCATGTTGCTGCAACCGTTGATGCTGGAGGGCCTGATGGGTTATCCCACCCTGACCACCGGGCTGACACTGGCGCCGCGCGGCCTGGCCAGTATGGCAAGCATGCTGTTGGTGGGCCGCCTGATAAACCGCGTCGATCCGCGCTGGTTGATTACCGCCGGTATTATGCTTTTCACCCTCGGCTCGTATCAAACCACCCAATACAGCTTGGTGATGGGAATAGGCTGGGTGATCTTTCCCATGATACTCCAGGGCGTTGGCCTGGGCATGGTGTTCATTCCCTTGTCCACGCTGGCATTCTCTACCTTGCCAAAGCAATTCGCCGCGGAAGCCGCCGGCATGTACAGCCTGCTTCGCACTATCGGTTCGGGAATCGGTGTGTCGGTGGTGGCAACCGTGTTAACCAGTCATGCACAGATGGCATGGCACAACGTGGGGGCGCAATTGCAACCGTTCAATCCGGCGCTGGCTGCCTATCTGCACAATCTGGGGCTCAACGAACACGCACCACAGGCCGCCGGCATTCTCGCCAGCGAGCTGTCGCGGCAATCACAAATGCTTGGCTTTCTGGATGCTTACATTTTTGTGACGGTGGCGTTCGTGGCGATGACGCCCCTGGTGTTTATTATGAAAAATATCCACGCATCCCGGTCGCAACCGGAAATGGTTCCCGCTGAAGAATAGCAGCAAATCTCCGGGAAGCTTCAAAGCACGGGAAAGCGACTGTTGCTACGATACGTTACCAAAGGAGGCGTTACTGCTGTCTTTTGGAACCGGAATGCCGGCAATTTTACATCCTTGCGATACCGGTCCCTTGGGAAACAGGCGAAACAAATACTTAAGCCCGCCCTTGTCCTTGAAACGTTGATCCAAAACGACCGACAAATCGCGCGCGTGCTCTATTTCGCCGGTGCCGTCGAACAGTTTTCGCAAATAACTTGCCACTTCCCAGTGATCATCGGTGAGATCAAGACCTTCTTCCTTTGCCAGGGAAGCTGCGACGTCGCGGTCCCAGTTTTCGACCGTGTATTCGTCCTCGTGGACACGGAAGACATATTCCATTTTTTCCTTGTCGGTCATGTCATTGGTATCATCAGCCATGTCAATCAATCCTTAAAAGTGTTTGTACAATTATCGTGCTTATCGCAGCAGTCAACCCAAAACTAATACGAACGATGGGCTATTTATATCAGTAGTTGTACTAATGTACTACGCGGCTTGTGTACTACGCTGCTTGCACTCCATGTCAATTTATTCATTACACGGCATGCATTGTCATTTTAGGCATTAGAGCTCTGGTTCTCAATCATAACCATTATAGCGACTGTTTGACAAACCGGTACCGAATGCTCTCACCAACCGTCCACAATGACGTCGGCCCATAAACCTGCCGCCACTACACGCACCCGTATGACAAAACACCACGAAATAGCAGGAAATTTTGCGCGGTAACGAAAAATGCTGGTAACTAAACCAACGGTAGTTCGCGCAGCCTGACAACAGTCTTCATTGGGATAACCGACAAAACCCACCTATCATACCGATACACACCTGCCCCAGCCCGTGCGATCAGCCCTCCATTACTCAATCCGACCTGCTTTTCTGATACACTTGCCCCGTGCTTAAATTCAACCACCTGTCGCTACGCCGCGGAACCCGTGAATTGCTGCACGACGTAAGCTGTACTATACACAACGGCCAACGGGTCGGTGTAACGGGAGCGAACGGCGTGGGCAAATCCAGTCTGTTTGCTTTGATTTTGAATCAGTTACCCGCTGACGGTGGCAACGTTACCCTCCCTCCCACGACGGTTATCGCCCACGTCGCCCAGGAAACACCGGCTGTGGCAAAACCGGCGCTGGAATATGTCATTGATGGCGACCGGGAATTACGTGCCATCGAACAGCAAATCGGTTTGGCTGAGCAGGCAAACGACGGCGAAAAACTGGCGCATTTATACAGCGATATGGAAACCATTGATGGTTACAGCGCGGCCAGCAGGGCGGGCAAGTTAATGCACGGGCTGGGTTTTACCAGTGACCAGGAACACCGTCCCGTTGCCGAGTTTTCCGGCGGCTGGCGCATGCGGCTCAACCTCGCCCAGGCGTTAATGTGCCGATCCGATCTGTTGCTGCTCGATGAACCCACCAATCACCTGGACCTGGAGGCCGTACTGTGGCTGGAAGACTGGCTGCTGGACTACGCCGGTACCTTGCTGCTAATTTCCCATGACCGGGATTTTTTAGACAGGGTCACTACCCACGTGGCACATATTGAACACGGCACAATGACACTGTATACCGGCAACTACTCGGCGTTTGAAATTCGCCGTGCCGAACAGCTCGCCAGCCAACAGGCTGCTTATGAAAAACAGCAGCGGGAAATCGCTCATATGCAGGCGTTTGTGGACCGTTTTCGGGCCAAGGCCACCAAAGCCCGCCAGGCGCAAAGCCGCATCAAGGCACTGGAACGAATGACCGCCATCAGCGCCGCTCACGTAGACTCACCCTTTGAATTTCACTTTCGCCAGCCAGACAAATTGCCCGACCTGCTGCTCCACCTGGAACAGGTCAGCGCCGGCTATTCGCAAACACCTGTGCTGAGTAATATAAGCCTGGATATCCAGGCCGGTGCCCGAATCGGCTTGCTGGGATTTAACGGCGCGGGCAAATCCACACTCATTAAATTGCTCGCCGGAGAATTGCCAACGCTCGCCGGCGAACGTACGCAGGCAAAAGACCTCAACAGCGGCTACTTCGCCCAGCACCAGGTAGAACAGTTGGACCTGCAGGCCAGCCCTTTGCTGCACCTGCAACGGCTGGATCCCAAAGCCACGGAAAGCGAATTGCGTAGCTTCCTGGGTGGTTTCGGTTTCCGCGATGACATGGCATTGTCGCCAGTGGCGCCATTTTCCGGTGGCGAAAAGGCCCGCCTGGTACTGGCCATGATTGTTTACCGCAAGCCTAACCTGCTGCTCCTCGATGAACCCACCAATCATCTGGACCTGGAAATGCGTTATGCGCTCAGCACGACACTGCAGGAATTCGACGGCGCCATGATCGTGGTTTCCCATGACCGCCACCTGTTGCGCACGGCGACGGACACGTTGCTGCTGGTCAATGGCGGCGGAGTAGCAGCGTTTGACGGCGATCTGGACGATTACCGTCAGTGGGTTCGGGATCAGGACAAACAGGACAAGGCGAATAACGATATCCAGCCTTCCAATTCGTCGGCCGTCAGCAAAAAGCAGCACCGCCAAAACGCCGCGGCGTTGCGCAAACAGCTACAGCCACTACGTAACAAAATCAAAAAACTCGAACAACACATCGAATCCCTTAACGCCGATAAATCCGCCATTCATCAGCAACTGGCTGACGGTGCCGTTTACGAAGAACACAACAAACAGCACCTGAAACAACTACTCAAACAACAGGCTGACATCGACCAGCAACTACAGCTGGCTGAAGAACAATGGCTGCAGGCCAGCGAAGAACTGGAAACGATGTCATCGGACTAGCAGGTTGTCTAACCCAGAGGCAGTTGCGATAGCCCTTCGCGATGCTGTAATCACAATCTGCACACCGATTATCGACAACGATTGATGCAAAGTGTGGGTCCTTTCATATTGGCCGGCAAAGGCTTACTAAAACAACGAACACTTGCGCCTTGCATCGAAAGGCCGTCGAAACCTGAACGCCAGTTAAATAGTCCAGCAAAACACTCGGAATAAACAGCGCACCTATGCCGGTCATCGCGCAACGCAATGATCGAATTGAGGCAACGGTTTTTTTGTCAACAAGCAACAGACACGATTGTTTTTGATGCGGATCAAAACCATGTCATTCAGTCGTGGTTGTCGGCCATCGGAATGACTATAGTTTCTCTAAAGCAACAAATTACATAACAACAAAACAACATATATACAGGAGAAGGCAATGGCAGATCGAGTTTGCAAAAGTTGCGGATATGTAGGAAAAGCTGAACATCAAAGCTGGGGAACCTTTTTTGTCGATGCATTCATGTGGTTAATATTCGGCAGCTTAACTCTGTTTTCCGGCTTGCTGTTTGTTTTATTCATTCCGCTCGCCTGGACGATTTATCATTTGGCCCTGTTCGGCAACACTCAATGCCCCAAGTGCAAGAGTCTGGACATGGTCAGCAAACGCAGCCACAAGGGAAAAGCCGTGTTGAAACACGAGCATGGATTCCCCGAACCCTGGACAGAGAAAAATCATCCGGCTCCGTCACACTGAGGAACCACAAACTCGGTTGACTCAACGAACATTTCCGGCCGGTCTAACTCCTCGTCCAGCCGGTTTCCCCAGCGAGAGGCGCCATACGGCGCCTCTTTCATTTGGGGCATCCCGCCCACGCCCGTTTAACGTACGTCAGTAAAGTCTTTAGACCACCACCAATACCCATAATTACTTACCGGGCTTTTCGTACATATACGAATGGCGGGCAACCGTGGTTACTATACAATGGGCGTCAATAAGGAAAAGGACAGCCTTTAATATTATTGATTAGGAGACATGTCATGATAAGGACCATCAGAACGAAACTGGCTATCGAACAAAATGAAGGCTGGCTGGACCGCACAATAAGGGTTGTCGTTGGATTTGCCATGGTATTCGGCGCAGCTTACGCACTGGGTTTTAATTTCGAAAAACAATCCAGCTGGGAATACTACGTCATGCTGCTGGCAATTATACCGCTCGCAACAGGCATGCTCGGTTGGTGCGCGCTCTACCGCCTGTTTAACATCAGGACGTGTGGCGGCACTGAAAAAAACCCGTGCGGCACTTTCCCGTACCAGGTGGACGCCGCCATAGGCCATCACCCAATGCCAGACAGCGAGACCGAACATAGCCTTTCCAAGGCACATCACGAGAAACACAGTAAAAATGCAGCATAACAATTAACCGATCACATTTACTCCTCCACAAGCGGTGACGCTGGCAGCTAGTACAGCAGGTATTGACGCCAACAATTGCAGAGCGCATATTTTCCGGATCCCTGGCAACAAGGATCCGGCGATTTTTTTAAATAATGCAAAAGGTTAGAAAACACATACTTTTTCAACGATGAGGACAACTCATCGGCCGTACTGCCAACGGTCAAGCAACCGCTGGAACTGAAAACCCATTTTTTCCACCAACGATTTCTTACTGACATAAGTAACTTCATAAATATCGGCGTGTTTACTGTTTTCCAGCAAATAATCGTCACTGGTTTTCAGTTCATCCACCAGTTTCTTCTCCAACGCCCGGGTACCGGGCCAACTCTCCCCAGTGGACACTTTTACAATGTCAATATCCGGCCGGTGCTTGACAATAAAGTCCTTAAACAACAAATGAATATCTTCGATTTCGTCCTGGAACTTGGATTTGGCCTCGCGTGTGTTTTCACCAAACATGGTCACCGTACGCTTGAATTCACCGGCGGTAAACTGTTCAAAGTCCACATCATGTTTCTTCAGTACTTTATTAAAGTTGGGCACCTGGGCAATAACACCAATTGACCCGATAATCGCGAACGGCGCGGCAACGATACGGTTGGCGACACAGGCCATCATATAACCGCCGCTGGCGGCGACTTTATCAACCGCCACGATCAGTGGAATGTTCCTGTCACGAACGCGCATCAACTGTGAAGCGGCCAGGCCGTAACCGTGCACGACGCCGCCGCTGCTTTCCAGGCGCACAAACACCTCGTCGTTTTCCGTTGCCACCGTTAGTATGGCGGTAATTTCCTCCCGTAGCGAAGCCACCGCCGAAGCGCGGATATCGCCGTGAAAATTGACCACATAAATATGTTTTTTCTTTTGCTGGTCTTTTTTGTCCTTTTGCGCAGCTTTTAATTTTTCCTTTTCCTGCTTGAGGATCTTTTTCACTCGTTCCTTGGGCAACATGTTGACGTTTAACGCCATTGCCATGTCATCGTATTTTTTATTGAGCTTTTTAACTTCCAGCGTATCTTTTTCATGAGCTTTTTTCTTTCCAGCCACTACAAAGATAAACAACAACACCATCGCAATGGCGATCACAATTGTGATGGTTTTGGCAAGAAACAATCCATAGTCCAGGAAAAATTCGGTCACCGTATCAATACTCCGTCAAATTCGAATTTTTAGTCATAATCGTTATCCAGCGCCCCGACCCATCGCGCCGGGCGGAATTATCTATAACTGGTTCCATAGTGTAACGGCTGATCAGCCAAAGCGAAACATCGCCAGGTAAAAATTGCCCTAAAATCAGTGCGATCATCGTCGCCAAGATCAGGAAACGTGCAAAGTAACGAGCGCCTTGTCGAAACGACAGGGATACCCTCTGACCTGGCGGCTGCTTTACGGTATACTTGGCAAGACCCTTTAAATCGAGGACGACACAGGACGATGGTATCCACCACTGTTTTTAATGACCCGGAAGGAAAATCCGTCCGGCTCACCGAATACAGCCACGGCTCCGGCTGCGGCTGCAAAATTGCGCCGCGACTGCTGGAAGATATTCTGGCTGTCGACGTGAAATCGTCAACACCGCCGGCAATCGATCCGCGCTTGCTGGTGGGCAACGACACCAAAGACGATGCGGCAGTCTACGATCTTGGCAATGGGACGTCAGTGGTAAGCACCACAGATTTTTTTATGCCTATTGTTGACGATCCGTTTGAATTTGGCCAGATTGCCGCGACCAATGCCATCAGTGACATTTATGCCATGGGGGGATCCCCATTGATGGCCATTGCCATTTTTGGCTGGCCCATTGACAAACTCGGCGCCGATGTCGCCGGCCAGGTCATTGACGGCGGACGCCATGCCTGTCAGCAGGCGGGTATTACCCTGGCCGGTGGACATTCCATTGACGCGCCCGAACCCATATTTGGTTTAGCGGTCACCGGGCTGGTGGATAACCGCGACTTAAAACGTAACAATCAGGCACAACCCGGTTGCCTGCTGTATCTGACCAAACCCCTGGGCATCGGTATACTGACGACAGCACAGAAGAAAAAACTGTTAAAAGCCGAACACCAACGTCTTGCACCGGATGCCATGTGCCGTCTCAATGACGCCGGCGCGCATTTTGGTAAATTACCCGCGGTTACGGCCATGACCGATGTGACCGGCTTCGGCCTGATGGGACACCTGCTGGAAATTTGCGAGGGCAGCAACGTTCATGCCGTGGTCAACTACGAGACTGTGCCCAAACTGCCCGAAGTGGAAAACTACCTGGCCATGGGATGTTCGCCCGGTGGCGCCAGGCGGAACTTTGACAGTTACGGTCATAAATTGGGGCCCATGAGCGACGTTCAGCAACAGATATTGTGTGATCCCCAGACTTCCGGCGGGTTATTGGTGGCAATAACGCCGGATAATGAAGAAAGTTTTTTAACGATCGCCCGGCAACAGGGCCTGGAACTTCAGCCCATTGGCGAATTGCACGAACCGGCGATTGCGCAGCATAACGTGCCCCTGATTACGGTGGTTTAACCGTGGAAGATGGTCAAACAGCACTGCTGCTGGATCCAGGATTATGACGGTGATTTATGTGTTTGCTACGTGTTGAAACAGACAAGCACATACTAGTCGTTATTACCAATACACTGGTTTAATTAAAGTATACACTCTAATTCCGCATTACAACGAAGTATGGATTTACCGCAAACAGACAATTACCGCCGACTGTTCCTTGACGATGTTCCATTAGTCGATGTTCGTGCGCCGGCGGAGTATCAACAAGGCGCGTTTCCATTGGCCAGGAATCTGCCGCTGGTCAATGACGAAGAACGGGAAGCTATTGGTATACGTTACAAGGAACAGGGACAGGAAAAAGCCATTGAACTTGGCTACGACCTGGTCAAGGGTGATCTCAAGGAACAACGTGTAACGAACTGGACCGCATTTACCCGGGAACATCCCCAGGGGGCGCTATACTGTTTTCGCGGCGGCATGCGATCCAAAATCAGCCAGCAATGGATTTATGATAAAACTGGTGTTATGTATCCGCGGGTAATCGGTGGCTATAAG
>JASFOJ010000100.1:0-16603 GCA_050116575.1 Gammaproteobacteria bacterium
TAGCTACGGTGAAGAACGCCCCGCCGCATTGGGACACAATGAGCAAGCGTGGGCCCAAAACCGCCGTGCGGAACTCGTTTATTAAGCGATGTTAGCGCCGTTGTTAACGCAAATTATTAATGTTAAGCGTGTAAAAGCCGGTTTATCCAAACCGGCAACGTCTTGTTCATACAATTGTTGCTAGTGCTATTTGGAATATCATGGAAGAGCTAATTGGCCACACAAAGCGGGTTGTTCATGCGCTTTGTGTGGCGCCCGTATTTAGCGTAGCTGTGTTGTTATCAGCAATGTTTTCAATGACCGCCGCTGCGGCGCCGGCCCCGGTGTACGATGCGGTGGCACAAAGCGCCACGGTGTCTGACCTTGAAAGACGCGTCAATCGCATCGAAACCCGCCTGAATAATCAAAGCCTGGCCAATTTGATTCAGCGCGTTGATCAATTGCAGCGGGACATGCAAAAGCTGATTGGCGACATTGAAGTTCAAAACCACGAACTGAATAGCCTGAAACAACGGCAACGAAAATTATATTCGGATATCGATAAGCGGCTGCGTGCGCTGGAAAACGGCACGTCGTCGTCGGCTCCTGCCGGCGGCCAACCATCGTCCTCGGCGCGAGGGTCGCTGACCAAACCTGTGCCCGTAACACCGGTTCAGCCAGGTTCATCTGCCAGCGCATCCGGGCAACAAACACCATCATCAACAATGACTGAAGTGGAGCGCACCGTTGCGCGCTCGGCCTACGAAAGAGGTTTTAACCTGTTGAAGCAGGGGCGGTATCAATTGGCTGCCCAGTCATTGGAAGCATTTCTCGAAAGTTACCCCAAGGCGGCTTATGCGGACAATGCTCAATACTGGTTGGGTGAGGCCAATTATGCCCAACAAAATTATAAAGTTGCACTGAAAGAGTTTAAGAAAGTTATCGATAACTATCCCAACAGCCCAAAAAGGGCTGATGCCATGTTAAAAATCGGTTACACCTACGATGAACTTGGCGATAAGAAACGTGCCATGGAAGCTCTCAATACCATCGTGTCTACCTATCCGAATTCCACCGCGGCACGTCTTGCACAAAAACGCATAAAAAACCTGAAGTCCAGCCATTAATCGCAATATTTCCCTGTGTCGGGAATGAGATACAATGGTGGTCATATTTTCCATTATGGCTGTAGTTGATTGTGGACAATGAACCCGTGACGCAACAAATTGCTGACAAGCGCTCAGTTGATACATTGCGCGTTACCGAGATTTTTCTGTCATTGCAGGGAGAGTCACGCACCGTCGGATTACCCACGGTTTTCGTGCGACTGACAGGGTGTCCTTTGCGCTGTCAATATTGCGATACCGCCTATGCGTTTAGCGGCGGTGAATGGTTAAGCCTGGACGACATACTGGCAACGGTAAAACAGCATCAGACCCCTTGGGTGACTGTGACCGGCGGTGAGCCTCTGGCGCAGAAGCAATGCCTGACATTGTTGACGCGTTTGTGCGATGCGGGCTTTGAGGTTTCCCTGGAAACCAGCGGTGCTTTACCGGTGGACGACGTCGACCCCCGTGTCGTTAAGGTAATGGATATTAAAACACCGGGTTCAAAAGAAAGTAGTCGCAACCGCCTCGATAATCTGACGTATATCCAACATAAAGATCAAATAAAGTTTGTCATTTGCGACGAACAGGACTACCAATGGTCCAGGGACTTGATCCGGTCTTACGATTTAACAGATAAATGCGAAGTATTGATGTCTCCCAGCTATGGGCATATGGAATCGGCCGAGCTTGCTGGCTGGATTTTACGTGACCATTTGCCGGTGCGCTTTCAACTGCAATTGCACAAAATTCTCTGGGGAGATGAACCGGGACGATGAAACCGAGGTCTGTTGTTTTATTGTCGGGCGGACTGGATTCCGCGACAACGCTGGCCTACGCGAGCAGCCAGGGGTTTGCGTGTTATGCCCTGAGTTTTAATTATCATCAACGGCACCATTGTGAACTGGAAGCCGCAAAAAAGGTTGCCCGTCAAGTGGGGGTTGAGGAGCATAAAATACTGCACCTTGACCTGGCCGGTATAACGGGATCGGCGCTCACTGACCTGTCCGTGCCGGTGCCCCATCAACCGGGGGAAGGAATTCCTGTCACTTATGTGCCGGCGCGTAATACGGTATTTTTGTCCCTGGCTTTGGGTTGGGCCGAGGTGCTTGACGCGCACCACATCTTTATTGGTGTCAACGCGGTGGATTATTCCGGTTATCCGGATTGTCGGCCGCAATTCATCGAAGCATTTGAGAAAATGGCCAACCTGGCAACTAAAATGGGTGTGGAGCAACAGCTGTTCACAATCGACACGCCGTTAATTCTTATGAGCAAGGCCGACATTATCAGGCAAGGCATTGCCCTGGGAGTGGACTACAGCCTGACTGTTTCCTGTTATGATCCCGATGATCAAGGCAGGGCCTGTGGGCAGTGTGATTCGTGCCGTTTGCGGGCGGCCGGTTTTGAACAGGCTGGCGTGGATGATCCGACGCTTTACCAGTAGCGCAACGCTTTTTCTGTGAGTACCCATCGTTAATTTGACATTTGATAACGCGGGGTGATGAATGATTGTCTTGTATACGGATTTCGGTTTTAACGGACCTTATGTCGGGCAAATGAAATCGGTATTGGCGCAAATGGCGGCGGGTGAAGCCGTCATTGATCTGATGCACGACGCCCCCAGTTTTGATCCCCGCGCATCTGCGTACTTACTGGCATCCCTGGTGTCGGAGTTTCCCGAGAACACCGTATTTCTTTGTGTCGTCGACCCCGGGGTGGGCAGCATGCGAAAACCTGTTGTGTTTCAAGCCGACGGGCGTTGGTTTGTGGGGCCGGACAATGGGTTGTTTGAAATCATCGCGCTGCATGCGGCAACACGCAAAGCGGACGTCAATTGGTGGTGTATTGACTGGCAGCCGCAACGGTTGTCGTCCAGTTTTCATGGCCGGGATTTGTTTGCGCCGGTGGCCGCCATGCTGGCCAACGGCGAGCCGGTCCCCGGAGAACCATTATTGCTGGCCAAGAAAGATGAAATTCAATGGCCTGCCGATTTGCCTGCAATTATCTATATTGATCATTTTGGCAATTCAATGACCGGAATGCGGGCCGCCTCCGTCAGTACCACGCAAACCCTGGTGATTAACGGCCACCGATTTAACTGGGCAAGAACTTTCTCAGATGTTAATCTAGGTCAGGGATTCTGGTATGAAAACGCCAATGGATTGGTGGAAGTTGCCGTTAACCAGGGACGGGCAGATCTGCAATACCAATTGGGGGTTGGGGATGACGTTCGCTTTGTCACCCATTAAGCGGGTCATTACATTACTTTTCAGTGTCACCGGTTGGAAACCACAAGCCACACTGGAATAAAGCTATAGACTAACGCTATAGACAATGATCCGGCTGAGTTTTTCTCGTTGATCCCTTCCGTCGTGAAACAAATTCATAATCGTATAATAAACCGGCTTATATAATAACAGGTGGTGATAATGTCTGTGCAACAGGACCAGAGTAAAGGATTCGTTTCTTATATTTTGTTAACAGCTGTACTTTGCGGTGCTCTGGTCATGGTGATCGAGGTTATGGGGTCGCGGGTGATTGGTCCATTCTTCGGTGTTAGCCTGTTTGTCTGGACGTCTCTGATTACGGTAACGCTGGTGGCGTTGTCTCTGGGCTATGCGTTTGGCGGCTACATCTCCGACCGATATTCTTCACCCAAATATCTCTATGCCATTATTCTTGTCGCGGGGATACTCACCTTGCTGGTGCCTATGCTGCAAGCGCCGGTACTCAAGCTATGTGCGCCACTGGGATTAAAAAGCGGCGCATTTATCAGTACTCTGATATTATTCGGGCCGGCGTTGTTTTTATTGGGCTGCGTATCACCGTATCTTGTGAAAATCGCCACATCACAGCTACGCAATCTCGGCGCCGTTGTGGGGGGGCTTTACGCGCTATCCACCATTGGCAGTACCGTTGGTACTGTCATTACCGGATTCTTGCTCGTTGCTTTATTGGGTGTCGATAAAATTTTCCTGGTTACCGGCACCCTGCTGATCGTACTTGCCATTGGTTATTTCGTCATATTCAGGCGTCAATGGGTGGCGGTTGCAGCGGTTATATTACCGTTCCTGTTGTATCATCCCTATGAGTTTACCTCGAAAACGCTGCCGAATGGGTCCACGCTGATTAAGGTGGCGGATACCGAAAGCTTTTACGGAACGCTGAAAGTTGTTGACAACAAGTCGCCCCAAAACCATTCCCGTTTCATGATGATAAACAGTATGATTCAGGGGGGGATGGATATGAACAACGGCTTGTCGATTTACCCTTATAATTACTATTTGCAATTTATACCCTATATGTTGAATCCTGACGGCAAAAATTGCCTGGTCATCGGTTTGGGGGCTGGTCTGGTTCCTGACTGGTATGAGCGGCAAGGCGTTGTTTGTGACGTTGTTGATATTGATAAAAAAGTGGTGAACCTGGCGCACAAGTATTTCAATTTTAACAACAACGGTGAAATTTTCACCCAGGATGGGCGCTACGTTCTGGCCCGCAATGAAAAAAAATATGACTATTTGATCATGGACGCGTTTAACGGTGATACAACACCGTCGCATTTGCTGAGCGAGGAAGCGTTAACGCTTGCCCGGGAGCGGTTGAAACCCAAGGGCGTCCTGGCGATTAACATTATCGGCACCTTGTTCAAGGGCAATTTTATGACCGCTTCCGTTGCCAGGACGTTACAACAGGTTTTTGATCAGGTGGAGATTTATCCCACATTCAATATTGAAAACGATCACCACATTGGCAATATCATTATGGTTGCCTATAAGGGGGAGCATCGAGAATTTACAAAACCGGATCGTGATGCAATTAGAATCCATCCGTCATTAGAATCCGCCATCAGGAATAACCTGGGCAAGCGCTACAAATTCCCTTCTGACACACCTGCTATTATTCTTACCGATAACTATAATCCAATTGATTTTTATGATCATGACTCCAGAGAAACGATTCGAAAAATGATTCTGGATACCATTGACTGGGATTTACTAGTTGGATGATTTATGCAATGCAGCATATTTAAACGAACAGTATGGCTTGTGGTTGCCGCCGCCAGTTGTGCCGTTGCGCAGGCTGACTTTAACGATGCAACAAGAGCCTATTTACTGGGCGATTTTGAAAAAGCCCGTTATGAAGCACTGGTAGCCGCCACCGATGGTGACCCGGCTGCACAAATGTTGCTGGGGCAGTTGTACTTCAAGGGCGAAGGTGTTGAAAAAGATATCGCCACGGCCCTGTACTGGTACGAAAAAGCGGCCTCCCAGGGATTCGGTGAGGCGCAATACCGGTTAGGTTCCCTGTATTTTACCGGCAAAGACAATATTCCCAAGGACTACAATAAGGCGTATCAGTGGCTGAGCCAAGCCGCGGAAAATGGTAAACCCGAAGCCAAGCCCAAGCTGGAAGGGCTGTTTAAGATGGAGTCGGGCAAGGTCGTTAACCTGCATGAATCGCTGGAGGTTTTGCAACAGGTTGCGGCCACCGGTAACCGGCAGGCACGTTATTTGTTGGCGGAAAAACTGCTTGATGGTATCGGCCTGGAAAAGAACACGGCCAAGGCCGTCGAAATGCTGACCGATGACGCGAAACATGGCTTTGTTAAAGCACAAAAGCGCCTGGGGGAGCTTTACTATTACGGTAAAGGGGTACCACAGGACTATTATGAGGCCTATGCGTGGAGTATGGCATACGCCGGGACCAAGGAATTGGGCGGCCTGATCCGGGAGGGAAAACAAATCGCCCGGTCCGCGTTACGCAAACTGGATGGTTCCAAGCACGAGCAGGCATACATCAAGTCGCAGCAATACTTTGAGCAGTTTGTATTGCCGTTTCATAAAAATGCGCGGGAAGTGGGGCCCAGCGATTACCGTATTGTTGTGCGCAGCCGCAAGGAGCAGTTAAAACAGGCTCGCGAGCGGGCGAAAAAACTGGCCCGGCAAAAACGTCAAACCTCCCGGGCGTCTGAGGTTAAAGACAACACCGCCCAACAAAACAAATCGGCAGGCCATGCTGTCGATAAAGAAAAGGCACCTCAAGACAAAGATGCTCAAGAGAAAGATGCTCAAGAGAAAGACGCTCAAGATAAAACCATCAAAGATAAACAAGCACGGCCGGAGCCGGAGCAAGCGCCCGACGCGGCGGATAAACGAAACAAGAACGGATTGCCAGCTTCGACGGTAACAAACAAGACAACTCCTGAGGCGACCACTGCGCACGGTAAGTCGACAGCAACGCCTACCGCCACCATAACCGCTGACGCTGCTGTGACCGGGGCCAGGTCGTCGTCAGACCAGGAAGCAGCGCCCGGCAAACCGGGGCCGTCTGGCAGTAACGTCGCCGGGCAGGATGCAACGGTGGCAACCCGTGACAGTAAAGGTGAAATTAAAGATGACAACGGTGTGGGAGGAGTCCCCACCGTATCGGCAGGTGCCGCCGCTGGTGCGACGGTTGCCGGGGCCGTTCCAACGGCGCCTGCCGGCCATTCCTCTGACAGTGCCACCGAAACCCCGGTGAAACGCCGATATCGGGATGTTTATAACCGCTTGGTCAGAACCAAATCCCGACTACAGGTCATGTTTAAGAGTTCCTATGAACAGGGTGTGGCGCGGCAGGGTCGTATTGTCTTTGAGATGACGATTTCCCCCGCGGGTAAGATCACTGACATCAATGTGTTATCCAGTGAACTGGAAGCACCGCTGTTGGAAGATGAGTTAATCGAACATCTCAAAACCATTGATTTCGGCGCCAAAACAAACGCCGAACCATTTAAAATTTCATTTCCGGTGGATTTTCAGCCCTGACAAAGCACGTTATTGGTGCAAAGCCGTGTCAATGATATATCTAAAATATCATTGTCGTTTTTACGGCTGCACTCAAAATGTGTCACATAAATGTCGTGTGGCGCTGCTACACTTTATTAAGATCTCCCGTAGAATTCCGATAACTAATACAGTTGTATGCTGTCTAACACGGTAAATTTCTGTGGTGAGTTTTGTGTTGAAAGTTTGATAAACAATAATCTTGGATCGCAATATAATGTCAGAACAAACCCTTGAACATACCCTGACACCACGACGTCCGGTTTTACTGGTGATTTTGGATGGATATGGTGTCAATCCCAGCGCGGTAGACAATGGCATCGCCCAGGCCGATACCCCGTGTCTTGATGAATATTTTGCCAAATACCCCGTGACGTTGTTACAGGCCGCCGGTCACGCGGTGGGATTACCCGATGGCCAGATGGGAAATTCCGAGGTGGGTCACTTGACCCTTGGCTGTGGCCAAGTCATCCGCCAGGATTTGGTTATCATCGACGATGCGATCGACAGCGGACAATTCTTTGAAAATTCGGTTATGCTCGATGCGATCAATAAAGCCGGGAGCCGCGGCAAACCCATTCACTTGATCGGTCTGGTGTCTGATGGCGGCGTGCATAGCCATACTCGCCATTTACTGGCGCTGGTGGAATTATGCCGTCGTCAGGGAGTGATACCCCTGGTGCACATGATTACCGACGGCCGTGATACGCCACCCAAATCGGCTAAATTGTTTTTACCGGAACTGGAAGCGGCACTGGTTGAAGCCGGTGGCAGGATCGTAACCGTTATGGGGCGTTATTATGCCATGGATCGCGACCGACGTTGGGACCGTACTCAGCTGGCGTGGAACGCGATGGTGCGCGGCGAAGGGCAAAGCGCGCCAAATGCGGCGCAGGCCATTGATAATGCCTACCAGGATCACGTGACTGATGAATTTATACCGCCAACGGTATTGGATGGCGGCGCGACCGTCACTCACGATGACGACGTCATTCTGTTTAATTTTCGTAAAGATCGTGTGCGCCAGATAACAGCGGCCCTTGGTGTTGGGGAATTTTCCGAATTTGAACGTCATGACTTTTTGCCGGCTGCGGTCACCTGCATGACAGAATATGACGAATGGTTTCATCTGCCTTACGCGTTTTGCCAGGATCGTCCGCAGACCACGCTGGGTGAAACCATCAGTGCGGCGGGCATCAAACAGTTCCACTGCGCTGAAACTGAAAAATACGCCCACGTGACTTATTTTTTTAATGGCCGGCAGGGTGAGGCCTATCCCGGGGAAGACCGGGTGATAATACCGTCGCCGCAGGTGGCTACCTATGATCTGGCACCGGCGATGAGCGCTCGTGAAGTCAGTGATGCGGTGATTGATGCCATCAAACAACAGCAATACGGATTCATTGTCGTTAATTTTGCCAATGGCGATATGGTAGGCCACACCGGCAAGGTGGATGCTATTATCCGTTCCCTGGAAGCGCTGGATCATGAAGTTGGCAGATTGCTCGATGTGGCAGTGCAAGCGCAATATTCGGTTATCGTCACGGCGGACCACGGCAATTGCGAACAAATGGTGGACGCGCAAAGTGGCGCGCCCCACACTCAGCATACCTCGTTCCCGGTGCCCTGCATGGTCTTGGACGAAACCCGCTGGCAACTGGCGACGGGTGCCGGATTAAGCAGTATTGCATCCACGATTTTACAGCTACTGGGGCTAGACGTCCCGGCGTCGATGGTGTCCAAATCGTTGCTGGTATCGCCGGTTGCCCAGGCAAGCTAGTACGCAGCGTCACGATTACTGCCAGCGCTGACAATAAAACCACGACAAGCCCTGTTAACCCATGGTGGCATTTATGCGGTTATCGATTAATTTAGCGGTGAATGTCATTATCACGGCAGTACCACGACAGCGATAACCGTAATATTCACTGCGGATATACCGTTGTTCACGGTCTGCTGGAATAATGATGAACTTTCATCTCATGCCCTCATGCCAGCCATTCCAGCAGACCGTTCTTCCGTTCCCCTACTGGCATTAGAAAGGCCACATTTTGATCAAGTGTCAACCAAGCCCATCATTATGCGTTTAAATCCTGTAGATTCGGATTTGTAGAATTCTCGGCAGCGCCATCTGTGTGTACTTTTACGATTCCCGACCGGGATTATCGTATCCAAAATCAACCACTTGAGTATGGTATTATGGGCTGGGTACAAACAAGTGGCGGGATTAGCGGAGAATCGTGGCGGATCAACCATCGCAGGCATTGAATCAGTTTCTGGCGAGCGTCGAAAAACGGGCATACCGGATCGCGTATATCGCCACCGGCAATCGCGAGGACGCGCTGGACGTGATTCAGGATGCCATGCTGAAATTGACGGTCAACTACGCTGACCGCGGTCTGGACGACTGGGGGCCCTTGTTCCACAGGATCTTGCAGAGCACGATCCGCGACTGGTACCGGCGGCAAAAGGTCCGTAACCAGTGGCGTACTTGGCTGGAATATACCCGCGTGGGGTTTCAGCAACTGGCCGGCGGCAAGTCTGACGAAGGTGGCAGGGGCGACGGGCAGACGCAAAACGTTATCGATTTATTTGAAGACGTCAATGGCCAGGAACCGATCATGCAATTGGTCAACGAACGGACCATTGATGCGTTGGAAATAGCATTGCACCGGTTACCATTGCGCCAACAACAGGCATTCCTGTTGCGTGTGTGGGAAGGCCTGAACGTGGAAGAAACCGCCCAGGCCATGGGTTGCACCCAGGGCAGTGTAAAAACCCATTATTCCCGCGCCGTACATACTTTGCGAAAACAGCTGGAGGATCATCGATCATGACAGGCGATAAAGCGAAACAACCCAAGGTAGACGACGCGTTGTTTCTGTCCGCTGCCAAATCGACACTTGATGACAAGATTGATCGGCTGGATCCTCAGACCAGTGCGCGGTTGGCGCAAATCCGCCAACAAGCGATACAGGCGGCGGCGGATCGAACCACTACCCGTAACGCGAACATGGTCCGCTGGCTGATGCCGGTTGGCGGTGGCGTCGCAGTTGCCGCAGCGATAATGCTTGCGGTCACATTGGGACCCGATCCTGCTTTAACACCAACACCGGCACAAAAACCTGCGTCCATGGCGGTGTTGGAAGACATCAATATATTGACGGATTCCGCGGAAATCGAATTTTATCGTGACCTGGAATTCTACGAATGGCTGGCAGCCAGTGAGCAAAATGTCAGTTAAAAAACTGCTGATATCAATACAACTGATTCTGCCGGTTATTTTGATGATCAGTTTGCTGGTGCTGGCGTTTGACGCCCATGCCGGCGACCGGGAAAATCCCAGTATGGAGCTGCTGGAATTTTTAGGAGAGTGGCAGACGAAAGACGGTGAATGGGTGGATCCAATGCGCTTTCTGGACATCGACGAAAAAGACCTGAGCCAGAAGCAGCGGGATCGGGATCCCCACTCGAAAGTGAACGTAAATGAGGATATTCGTGATGATTAGCCGGTTCCTGATTTTTGCGGTATTGGTGGTGCTTTCGAGCGCGGCCTGGGCCGGAACGCAGCAAAATAAAATCTCCTGGGATGACCTGAGCGCCGATGAGCAGCAACTACTGCAGCCCTTCGAGGACAAGTGGGAGGCGTTGCCGCCTGGACAGCAATGGCGGTTGATGAAAGGTGCTTCCCGCTGGCAGGAGCTCACGCCTGAGCAACGCCAGCTATTACGCCAACGTTTCAAAAGCTGGAAACAACTGGATCCACAACAACGCGATCTGCTGCGTCAGCGGTTTGAGCGATTTAAGCGATTGACTCCTGACGAGCAACGGATGATACGGGACCGTTACCGTTGGTTTAAAAACCTGCCGGGCAGTAAGCGGCAGGAATTGAAAGAAAAATGGCAAAACCTCAGTCCCGAACAACGCCAGAAAATCAAGCAGCAAATGCGGCACATGAAACAAATGGCGCCGCAGCAGCGCAGGGCACTAAAGGGCAACAGCGCAAACGCCAAGAATAACGGCAAGAAAAAATAGCCTGTTAACGGGATTCGGCCATTGCGCCGGCGGCACCAATAAGGGTAACTTATGGTGTTATGGCGTCATTTTGTATCTGCCCATCTCGCCGATGGTGTTATCTGCTTTGGTTGCTCGTCCTGCTGAGTATCGCTGAACAATCCTGTGCCGACGATTTGTCGATCGTTCCCTACCTGCCGAATTTTTTTAGTGCGGACTACGGCACCGATTCCGATCATGGCCGCAATCTATTTCTGTTTGGCAATTTCGCACTGGCCAACCAGCACCGTTTATCCCTGGGCTACGGCACGTATAACGATACAGTTGCCGGTTCGCAGGAAGAGTTACAGACGGACACATTGTCCGTGGGATACAGCTATTCCACGCAAAGTAATACCCAGTATGGCGTGCAATATGAACAATGGGGAGACCCTGACCGAATCACCACGGATACTGTCAGCCTGTACGCATCCCTCAACATCAGTAAATGGTCCTTCTCGGTAACACCGGAACTGCGCAAAATCGAGGTTTACAACGCATCGGGCTGCGATGGTATCATCGACAGTAACGCGGCGGCGCTGGATGCGGTGTTCTACCCGAATGACCAGTGGACGCTGAGTGGCACTTTCAAGGCATACGACTATCGCCAGGACTATGCGGATTTGATTAATTGTGTGGACATTGCAGAGTTGCCTCTTATCATCTCCAGGCTGCAAACCGTAGCCGATGACACGCAACTGTCCTTTGGCGTTGACTATAACTTTGCCGAGGAAACCATCGGGATGAACCGGGTGAAAATTGACTCCGCGATCGACGATTCAACCACAGACATAACGTCCATCTACGTAACGTCCGATGTGTTTACTGACTGGTCGATTACGCTGACACTGAGCAGGCAGAACAACTTTGACCAAACCACCACGAGATTCATCCATGGTACCGTGGGTTATTACTGGTAACATTCAGCTCCCCGTTTCCTGTGCTCAATTGTCAGCGGATAAAACAAAACGGGCAGCACTAATGCAACAAGTGCTGCCCGCGATTAATTAATGATGGTGATCGGCACCGTCAGCCGTGCGTGGTATGCAACTGAGGGTCAATTGACGTAGAAAAAGCACGTATGTAGCTTCGACTTTTGCCGCTAGCGGTTCCATTCAATGGTGGCAATCATTTCATAATAGGCACGAGCACCTTTTTTCATGAAGTAATAATCGCGCACACCAGCTTTCTCCAGGGCGTATTGCAGCCAGCGCACCTGCTTGCCGACCTCATCGTATATGAACAGAGTCTTGTTCTCGCGCTTGGCTTTTTGAATATAGCGCTGCAGCTTTTCGCGGTCGTCCAACGCCGCCCAACGTTCAATGCCAGGATAAAATCCCACGCCGGCACGTTGAAACTTATCGCGCACGTCGACAACGATTTTATGCCGGGTATCCATAACATAAGTGCTGAAAGTATCCGGGTCCAGCAACCGGGATTTAAAACGCTTTTTGGCGATTAATTTTTTCGGGTCGACGGGACTGTTGCCCAGCAATACCGCCTGTTCCGGATAGCGTTTGGTCCAATCGAATATACCGGCGTCAAAGGCGATAACATTGTGGATTCCCGCTTTTAAGGCGCGATCCGTCGCAATATAGGATTTCATGCAGGTATGGCCGTTGCAATAAAACACGATTGTCTTGTCGGTTTTTTGCCGTAATTTTTGCACGTCCTGCTCAAAGGTTTTATTGGCCACCGGTATATTTATGGCGCCTTTGATCCGAAGCGTTTGGAATTCGTAGTTGGATCGCGCGTCAACAATGAATACTTCATTGCGCAGTATCTTGGCGTATAAATCCCCCATTTCAATATAGGGGACGTCAGGATATTTGTTTCTGCCCGGAAATCCCTCGGCAGACCATGCATATTGGCTGGCAACGGTGACTATGGATAATACGACCAGGTAATAATATGTGCGATACATCTTACCTCTCCCTGTCTGAGTTAGTCCCTGTTGTCCTGGTAGGTGGATAACGTATCCGGATAGCCACTAACGCCGCGCCGGTACGTAACCCGGCTTGAAACCTTCTATGGTTAGTTGGCGAAATATCCGTAAGTACGCCATGTGACCCGCGTACCTGCTGGACAACTACTCCCTTTAATTATTACTTATTGTCATTAACTTCCGTATTACTTGTGAAACCGGCAACTTTCGTGTCGCTACGCCTCGCAGGCTATCGGTTCCTGATTAAAAATAGACTAGCATGAGAGTAGCGACAAGGGATTTATTATATAGTGATTTAATTAAGCAATAACCTTTTAACGGTTACCCTGATATTATGCCCTGCGGCATACTTATTAAAACGATATAAACGATATTTGAAAAATAAACCTATCGGGCATAAATTATTGTCGATGGAATTGCCCTCTTTTTGACCGATAATTATTATTCCCGGCGCCGCCTATGCCCAAAGAGGTAGCCTGTCATACCATCACGCGTGTTAGCATAAGGCGAAACCGCCAGTCTTTCTTTTCTTGATCCTCTGCTATCCTGTATTGATGACTATGCTTGAAAAATTGAGCCACCAGCAAAAAATCGAACTCACCCACCTGATCATGACCATGCTCGATGACTGGGGTGTTAACAACCGCGACAAGGTGACGTTGCTGTCGCTGACGGGGCAGGTGAAAAGCCGCACCATGGGGCGTTACTATCAGGATCAGCCGTTGCCGGATAACCCCGCCGTGTTTGAACGTATCGAGCATTTACTCGGCATCGCCGACGCCCTGCGCACCAGTTTTCCATTGAACGGCCATATGACGGCGTACTGGTTAAACCAGAAAAACGCTCGCTTTGAAAATATGACGCCGTTGGACTATATGCTCGAAGGTGGTGACGATAACGTTATTGCTGTACGCGCACACCTTGACTGCGGATGGGATTGGCATCGCAAAGAATCCAATTAAACGGCTTCGACTTTTCTGGATTTGTTATTTTCCACCCACTGTTTTTCATTCCAATTTGCTAACCGGGTCTCTACAATTGTTACCAGGATTCTCAGAAACTGAAACTTTTCGCTTCCTCAGTTATCTTAGAATCTATGACCGGAAATCCGGGAATTAGGTATTGAAATCCGGTTAACCGGCGAAGACTGATCGACCGTTCCGAACTGTTTTCATTGCCGCGTAGATCATTAGTTAATACAGGTTGCTGACGTGTTAAAACTCGTACGATTCGACAATTGGCGCCTGGCCATGGCGGATAAATGGCAGGACCTGGGGCCAGTGAACCAAGTGCTGATAAGTTTTGCCTGCATATTTAGCACAGCACTTTTGATAACCGGTTTTGTCGTTGCCAAGCAGCAACGCGACCTGAGAAACGTAAAGTGTCTGGCGATGAATGTCTATCATGAAGCCCGTGGTGAGCCGGTATCAGGGCAATATGCCGTTGCCAATGTGACGTTAAATCGCGTTAAGGCGGATCGTTACCCGGACGATGTCTGTCGCGTTGTCTACCAGAAAGCCTGGGTTGCGGCAAAGCAACGTTATGTCGCGGCGTTTTCCTGGACCACAGACGGCTCACCCGATATACCTAAGGAATCGGATGCCTGGAGACAAGCCATGAACGTTGCCAGCGATGCCTATTATGATCCGGCACCCGGCAAGGTAAAAGGCGCTTTGTTTTATCATGCTGATTACGTCAAACCCCGCTGGGCGGCGCATAAATTGCGCATTGCCAAGATCGGCCGGCATATTTTTTACAAATAACCTTCAAACCCTCCCTGGTTTTTCCTTCAGTTATTTATTACCCCGGCCATTTCTAAATGCCGGTCAAATGGATTATGATACGGCGTTTTGTACAGTGGGCCGCGGGGAAATACGCAAGAGGACAGTAAAATCATGACTTTGACTATGTACAAGCATTGTGAAGGAATGTGCCGATGAGCTGGTGGGGCAAAATACTGGGCGGCACTTTTGGGCTTATGTTGGGCGGGCCGTTGGGCGCCATACTGGGCGCGGCACTGGGACACAATTTTGACAAGGGACTGGAGAATATTGCACAGCACGGCGGTTATCGCCTGGGCGATACCGAAAGGGTGCAGTCTGCTTTTTTCGCAGCAACGTTTTCCATCATGGGCCACATTGCCAAGGCCGATGGCCGGGTATCGGAAATCGAGATCCGCATGGCCAATCAGATCATGTCACAGATGATGCTTGATGAAGAGCAGCGCAAGGTGGCAAGGAAGCTTTTTAACGAAGGAAAACGGGACGATTTTGACCTTGATGCCGTTTTGTCCCAATTCAAGCAGGAATGCCACCGCCGGTATAACCTGATTCAAATGTTTCTGGAAATCCAAATCGCCACCTTGCTGGCTGACGGCGTTGTTCACCAGAAAGAGCACGAACTTATTCACTATATCGGGCGGCAACTGGGCATTAATGACAGCCTCATTGATAAGCTGATTTCCATGGTGCAGGCCCAACAGCACTATGCGTACACTGGCGATATTCACCGGCCCGCGACTGCCGATGATCTGCGGGAAGCTTACGCCGTACTGGGCGTATCAGAGTCAGCAACCGACGACGACGTTAAAAAAGCTTATCGACGTCTTATGAATCAGCACCACCCGGATAAACTGGTTTCAAAGGGGTTGCCTGAAGAAATGATAAAAATGGCGACTGAGAAAACCCAGGAAATCAAAAAAGCGTACGAACAAATCAAGCATGCAAGAAAGCGCGCTTAACTGAAGATATAGCAAACCTCAATAAGCAACTTGTTGCGACGGTCGGATTTTAGCTTCCAGGCTTGTCTGGCAGGCGCTATATTGCTCCCGGTGCCGGCTGGTGACCAGCTTGATTTATCAGTGAATAAAACATTTTTTCCTTGACTTGAACTATCAGATGGGAAATCATGAAAGTTCCTCTAGGGATTACTGCCGGCCGTGGCACTAATAGTAAGACAGTGGTACTAACTAATAGTAATAACTGTAGTAGTAACTGTAGTAGTAACTAACTAATAGTTGTGCCAATATCTGTACCAATATCCAGTGCCGGCGGGCTCATCAAGTCTATGACGCAGTGCACCAACCACCGCTAATTTATTGATTGACGAACGTCTGTTGCTGCCTGCATTTCTTTTTTAATATGAGGTTGTATTAACCGAAGGTAGTAGCGCGGCAACTCAAGATAGACGTTTCGATATACTCACTGCTTTTCCACGCAAGTGTCATCTACAATAGCGGTATCATTTGTTGTTTGGTGCGACTTAGCTATCGTGTATCATCTTTAAGACCCTGGTAGATCCAACATGCAACAGTTTCTGGTGTTGATCGACAAGAATATGCTGGCCATTGTCACAGGCTGCTTTGTAATTTTCGTGTTGTTGTTTCTATTGCGAAGCTTTCGGCGAAATCTGTTGATCGAGCGGGGGCAGGCTCGGTTTGTGTTGGAAGAATATGATGTGCGAACCGAGCGTATGATCAAATGGCTGATGTTTATCGCGGTGTTTGTATTTGCACCGTTGCTGGTCTACGCCAGGTATTTCCGCGATTTTTACTGATTCATGCATTTTTACTGATTCATGCATTGTTCTCCCGTTTTTTGAACCGCCTCATCGGATAACCTTCCAGATTGGTCTGACTCGCAGAATGCCCTCCGCGGGATCCGTCTCTGTTTGCCCGGTTTAGTGTATTC
>JASFOJ010000101.1:0-16578 GCA_050116575.1 Gammaproteobacteria bacterium
TCGCTTGCGCTCATATAAGAGCCTCTAAATACCAATTCCGCCACCTAACAAACCAACGGTGCGCTTCGTGTATTTTATGCCCGTTGGGTACAGCAGCACCCTACGCAGCACCCACGGTGCCGTGGATACTTTGACAGCCTCTGTGGCAAGGACAAAATCCGAAGTATTCCAGACGGCTAACTAATTGCGATAGCCCGCTTAAAGCGCAACGAAATCAGCGCTTAAGGGGGCGTATCCTACACTATTTGAAAATTTTTTACTATGCCGCCCATCGGTGTAAGCCGCTGTTCGCACTAGTGAATCAAGCATTTATTAAATTCCGCATATACGCTAAGCTACAGCCAATTTTACGGCAGGCCATTAGCACGTCCGCCCGTAACCACACGTTTGTTACCCTGGCGCCTGGCCGCCAATGAACCCAAGATAAAGGACTGAAAGACCCCATGAGTACCGCCGATAAATCGCCGTCCAGCAACTTCATCCGTCACATCATTAACAGTGACCTGGAGTCCAACAAACATGGCGGACGCATTGCCACCCGTTTCCCACCGGAACCCAATGGCTATCTGCACATCGGCCACGCCAAATCCATTTGCCTGAATTTTGGCATCGCCGAGGACTACCCCAACGCCACCTGTAACATGCGCTTCGACGACACCAACCCCAGCAAGGAGGAAATGGATTACGTCAATTCGATTTTGGAAGATGTCCGCTGGCTGGGTTACCAGTGGAATGACGGCGTTAAATACACCTCGGACTATTTCGACCGGCTTTATGATTACGCCATCGAACTCATTGAAAAAGATAAAGCATTCGTGTGCAGTTTGTCCGCGGACGACATCCGGGAGGCACGCGGTACGCTCACCGAACCGGGCAAAGACAGCCCTTACCGCAACCGGTCGGTAGAAGAGAACCTGGATCTGTTCAAACGCATGCGCGACGGGGAATTCAAAAACGGCGACCACGTATTGCGGGCGAAAATCGACATGGCATCGCCCAACATTAATATGCGCGATCCCGTGATCTACCGGATCATGCACGCCGCCCACCACCAGACGGGTGATACATGGTGCATCTATCCCATGTACGATTTCTCCCATCCCATCGCGGATGCACTGGAAGGGATTACGCATTCACTATGCACCCTGGAATTTGAAGACCACCGGCCTTTATATGACTGGGTGCTGGATAACATCACCATCGATTGCCACCCGCAGCAAATCGAGTTCGCCCGGTTGTCGCTGGAACACACAGTGATGAGTAAACGCAAATTGAATGAACTGGTGACCAAAAAGTACGTGGACGGCTGGGATGATCCGCGTATGCCCACCATTGCGGGTATTCGCCGCCGCGGTTACACGCCCGCCTCCATTCGCGACTTTGCCGAACGGATCGGCGTTACCAAGGTGGACACGGTCATCGAAATGGGTGTGTTGGAACACGCCATCCGCGACGATCTGGACGCCAACGCACCGCGCGCCATGTGCGTGTTAAACCCGTTAAAGGTAGTCATTGAAAGCTACCCCAAAGACAAAGCAGAAACCATCAGCGCGGCCCGTCATCCCAAAAAAGAGGAACTGGGCCGGCGTGAATTTTCGTTCACCCGGGAAATCTATATTGACCGCGCCGATTTCGAGGAAGTGCCGCCCAAAGGATTCAAGCGCCTTATTCCCGGCGGTGAAGTCCGGTTGCGCAACGCCTACGTCATCAAGTGCGAACAGGTCATTAAGGATGGCAACGGCAATATTACAGAACTTCGTTGCAGCCACGACGAAAACACCCTGGGCAAAAATCCCGAGGGCCGCAAGGTCAAAGGCGTTATCCACTGGGTGTCGGCCACTGACTGTGTTGATGCCGAGGTGCGGCTTTACGACCGCCTGTTCAACGAGGTGGACCCCGGCGCCATCGCCAAAAGCGGCGATCTTAACCAACAGCTTAATCCCGATTCATTGAAAATACTGGAACACTGTAAAGCGGAGAAAAGCCTGGCGGACGCCAAACCGGGCGATGCTTTCCAGTTTGAGCGGGAAGGCTATTTCTGTGTCGACAGCAAACACACGTCGGCGGACAAACTCGTTTTCAATCGCACCGTAACCCTGCGCGACACCTGGGCGAAGATTCAGAAGAAAAACGGGTAATAACCGTAGTTGATAGCAACCGCGGCACGACAAGTCACCAGCCAATCCAACGCGTGTTGGTTGTGCTGGTTATTTGCGGCTAGCTGAATGCTGAATAAAGTGAATTGAAAGCGAATAGAAAATGGGGTGGCTGATGGGAATCGAACCCACGACAACAGGAGCCACAATCCTGTGCTCTACCAACTGAGCTACAGCCACCATAAAAACTGAAAATCACCCGCGGCATTTGTTCTTTACCGGGATGCTTTAGATAGCGCCTTGCGCACGCTATCTCCCCAAATCTTTTGTCACGTTTTGTTGCGTTTTTGTTGCGTTTTTGTTGCGTTGTAGAGCGCTAATCTGCCAATGCCAGGCCCGGGCTAAGATTCGCCGTTTATCGCCTGCAGGGCAGGCTCCTACACCACTACTTACCCGCAATGACAATCCGCCATGCTGTGCAGACCACGTGACTACCACCCACCACCCACGGCTGCCAATGCGCTCTCACCGGAAAAACCGGCGCCTATTATGGTATCAAATCGCCTTGAATGCCAGTAACCGCACGTTAAATAAATACAGTGCTTGCCGATAATTAACCGTTAAATGGCACGCCCGGCAGGATTCGAACCTGCTACCCTCGGCTTAGCTTACCAGCTACAGCTTTCGCTGCCGCACAAAATGGGGTCAGAGTCGAATGGCACTTAGTTAAACCTGGAACCGCCGTCATCCCGGTGCAGGCCGGGATCCAGAATCTACTATAGTGGTACTTTCCCTGGATTCCGGCCTGCGCCGGAATGACGAAACTCCTAAATTACGCCTTAACTAAGTGCCATTCGGGTCAGAGTCAATTTGTATCGATACTAAAGTCATCCAAAGCAAAACTACTCCAAATTGACTGTGACCCCATTTTTGCACGTTTGTGGTCTGGACCATCTCTTCACCGTCTCAGGTGCCGCACGTATGGCCTCTACGGAACCCTACGAAAATCAGACATAAAATTTATATTTTTAGACTGATTGTTCTTAGGCGCTTTTACCCTCAAAGTGACTGATTTTTCATAATCAACGGGATTCAAGAAATAACACTCATGTGTGTCGGGGCAATAAATACAATAAAGATCAATGTCTTTTTTGTTTACGGCCTGCATATGAGTACCATTCTTGTCAGCCCAGCAAGACCGGAAATGCAACGTGAGGGCACCAGTCTTATCTAAGGCCTTATATTTCACCTGAACCCGCTTAAAACTCCATCTTTATAAGCAACCAGATCAAACGGTGCATGTTCAGTTACTGGTTGGAGTATCAAATACCCTTGCTCATAAAGACTCACTTGAGCCTTTAAAACGCCTAGGTCTCCCTTCACCTTGGTATGATGCTCAATCAATTTATCATCCAACACCTGAAAATTGATGCATCGTACCACGGCATTTGCATGGGAAACCATAGGTTTCCTCGGGATTACCATCAGCCTATGCCTGTAGTCAAAACATAGCTGTTAAGGCTTCCCCGATACAGTGCGGTCCACTTTACAGGTTTGCTTTCCCTGTAAAGGCTCCTTCTGGCAACTATCTGCCAGCTAAAGGCCGATGCTCTATCCGAATGAGCTACGGGCGCACAAACTTTATGAACTCTTTTTAAACTAAGTAAATCAACCCGGATAACAATAACAAAGGCACCTTGAATCGGGCTGGTTATCAAGGTGCCTGTGCTCAATAAGGCTGAAATTTGGTCGGGGTAGAGAGATTCGAACTCCCGACATCCTGCTCCCAAAGCAGGCGCGCTACCAGACTGCGCTATACCCCGGTTGGTGGCTATTATAACTTTTACAGGGCCGGATCGCCACAACGCCCGCACCGGCCAACTTGGTGAATTTACTGGCAAATCAGCAAAAAGAGCGCATCATACGGATGTTGGCTACAATACGCAAGCCGGTGTCTGTTCTCCCTCCGCTAAAAGACCGCCGGTGCCATTGCCGGTTCCCGCGAAACGATCCGGGCAGGGAACGGATTGTTGGCGAAATGTGACAGGCGTGAGATGATAGCGCCCCGAAACAAGCATCCTTGGGCACAGTCCCACTAATTTTAATCAACGAAAGTTAATCAGCGACGATTCATGACAGCCCAGACTATTGACGGTAAATCCATCGCCGCCTCCATGAGGCAGGATATTAAGCGGCGCGTCGACGAACGCGTGGCCAAGGGCCTGCGCCCACCGGGCCTGGCGGTGATCCTGGTGGGCACCGACCCGGCATCCCAGGTTTACGTGGGCAGTAAACGCAGAGCCTGCGAAGAAGTGGGCTTTAAATCCCTGGCCTACGATTTACCGGCCTCCACCGGCAAGGAAGAGTTGCTGGCGCTCATCGACGGGCTTAACGCCGACGAGACTATCGACGGCATCCTGGTGCAACTGCCACTGCCGGAACATATTCCCGCGGAAACGGTGATCGAACGCATCCAGCCTGATAAAGATGTCGACGGCTTCCACCCCTATAACATCGGCCGGCTGGCGATCCGCCAACCGGTACTGCGCTCCTGTACACCACGCGGTGTCATCTTGCTGCTGGAAAAAATCGGCGTCGCCATCCGCGGCCTGGATGCTGTGGTAGTGGGTGCCTCCAACCACGTGGGCCGCCCCATGGCGATGGAATTGTTGCTCGCGGGCTGCACAACCACCGTGTGCCACCGCTTCACCAGGGACCTGGAAAGCCATGTGCGCGATGCCGATCTACTGGTGGTGGCGGTGGGCAAACCGGGCATTGTCAAAGGCGAATGGATCAAACCGGGCGCCATCGTGATGGATATCGGCATCAATCGGAACAAGGAAGGCAAGCTGGTGGGCGATGTTGATTTTGAAACGGCGCGCCAACAGGCCGCCTGGATTACGCCGGTACCCGGCGGCGTCGGCCCTATGACCGTTGCCACCTTACTGCTGAATACCATCGACGCGGCGGATAAACTGCACTCGGGCTAGTGCCACCAGCGGATGCTTTATTCCCGCCGCCAGCTGGTGCCGCCGGCGCCGTCTTCCAGCACAACCCCCTGCTCGGCAAGTTCGTCACGAATCCGGTCCGCTTCGGCGAAATCCTTATTGCGCCGCGCCGCGTTGCGCTTATCGATCATGATTTCGATTTGTTCCGTGGTTAATCCGGTCTTGCTTTCACTGACCTCTGACTGCAAAAACACCTCGGGATCGCGCTGTAACAACCCCAGCACCGCGCCCAGTTGTTTGATTTGCGCGCCATAGACCGACGCTTGCTCCGGATCGGATGATTTATCCTTGTTGCAATCACGCGCCAGCTCAAACAGCACCGCGATGGCCCTCGGCGTATTAAAATCATCATCCATGGCCGCATAAAAACGCTCGCTAAATTCGTTGTGGATTTCATCCTCGCCGGCGTCGATATTCAATCCACGCAGCGCAGTATACAGCGTCGTCAAGCCACCCTTGGCGTTGTCCAGGTGCTGGTCGGAATAATTCAACGGGCTGCGGTAATGGCTGTTAACGATAAAGTAACGAATCACCTCAGGATCATATTGTTGCAGCACATCGCGAATGGTAAAAAAGTTACCCAGAGACTTTGACATTTTTTCATCGTCCACCCGTACGTGCCCGTTGTGCATCCAGACATTAACGAATTTTTCTCCGGTCGCCCCTTCGCTCTGGGCGATTTCGTTTTCATGATGGGGAAACTGCAAATCCAGACCGCCGCCGTGAATATCAAAATGGTGCCCCAGGCACTGGGTCGACATGGCTGAGCACTCAATGTCCCAGCCCGGCCGGCCACCCCCCCACGGTGAGTCCCACGCCGGTTCACCGGGTTTGGCCAGTTTCCATAATACGCGATCAAGAGGATCGTCCTTGTTCTCGTCCACTTCCACGCGCGCCCCGCTGCGCAACTCATCGGGCTTTTTGCCGGACAACGCGCCGTAAGACTCAAATTTGCTGACGTCGTAATAGACATCGCTACCCGGCTTGGCATAGGCCAGGCCTTTTTTCATCAGCACCTTGACCATATCTATGATTTCGTCGATATGCTGGGTGGCCCGCGGTTCATGGTCGGGTCTTAATACGCCCAGCGAATCGGCATCACGATACATTTCTTCAATGAACCGTGCCGTTAACGCATCGGGCGCTTCGTTATTTTCAATGGCGCGCGCAATGATCTTGTCATCGATATCGGTAATATTGCGCACATATGTAACGTGGGATTTACCGTAAATTTTACGCAGATAACGATAGACAATATCAAACACCACCATGGCCCGCGCGTGGCCCACGTGACAGTAGTCGTACACCGTCATGCCACAGACATACATGCGCACATTGTTGGGATCGATAGGCGTAAAGGTCTCTTTTTGCTTGGTCAAACTGTTATAAATCTGCAACATGGTATCGTATCCGGAGCGTGAATCCATTTTGTGGTGACCTGTTGTGATGGCTTGTTGTGATGTTTATAGTATTGATCAGGCCGCACATACTATAGCACCGGCGCGCCGAACGCGACTACCCGGTGGTTATCCACCACGAAAACCGGCCGTGCGCTAGCGCGCCAGGGCATCGGAAACGGACCGGTTGCGCCGGACGTTTTACCCCTTTCACTCACCCGCCAAACGCTATATTATTGTCGGCACTGGGCAAATGTTCAATCCCGTACCCCGGCATACGCCCGCCCAACCGCGGCGCCGGATGTGGATGGATGTTCTGTGTAAGCAGGACGAAGCCCCCATGAATCAAAGACAGCCAGCAGGTGTGACGAATAATGAGTCAACGCAAAGGAAACACAATGAACGATGCACTGATCACCCGAGTACTGAACACCCGTATTTTCATCGCACTGGTCGCCGGCCTGTGTTTGGCCATCAGCACCAGCGTGTTCGCCGAACCTTATGTAAAACTGCAAACCAATATGGGCGACATCGTATTGGAACTCAACCGGGAAAAAGCGCCCAAAACCGTGGCCAACTTTCTGAGTTACGTCAACGATGGTTTTTACAGCGGTACTATTTTTCACCGCGTCATTGACGGTTTCATGATCCAGGGTGGCGGCTATACTGAGGACTATCAGAAAAAAGGCACCAAGGCGCCTGTCGAAAACGAAGCCGACAACGGCCTCAAGAACGATCGCGGCACCGTTGCCATGGCGCGTACCAGCAACCCTCATTCGGCCACGGCACAGTTTTTTATCAATGTAGTGAATAATGATTTCCTCAATTACCGCTCGAAGACGCCACGGGGCTGGGGTTACACGGTATTTGGCAAAGTGGTCCAGGGTATGGATGTCGTGGACAAAATCCGCAAGATTCCTACCGGCGCCGGCGGCCCGTTCCCAAAAGACGTTCCGCAGGCACCGGTGGTTATTGAAAGCGCCACGGTCGTTGAACCCGGCCAGGCGCCGTCTCAATAACGATAAACCCGGGACCGCAATACCGGATTAACATGACCAGGACAATCATATGATCAGACTGCAAACTTCAATGGGTACCATCGATATCGAGCTGGACCATGACAAAGCGCCCAACACCGCCGCCAATTTTGAACAATACGTGAAAGAAGGCTTTTACGACGGCACGTTATTTCACCGAGTCATCAAAGGTTTTATGGTGCAGGGTGGCGGCATGGAACCCGGCATGAACCAGAAGCCGACACGCGCGCCCATTGAGAACGAAGCCAATAACGGATTAAAAAATGAAATCGGCACCCTGGCCATGGCGCGCACCGCCGACCCCCACTCCGCAACGGCCCAGTTTTTCATTAACGTCGCCAACAACGACTTCCTCAATTTCACCTCTCCCACGCCCAACGGCTGGGGTTATTGTGTATTCGGGCGGGTGGTCGACGGTATGGACGTGGTGGACAAAATCAAGGAACAGCCGACCACCAGCAAAAAGGGACACCAGGACGTACCGGTGGACGATATTGTTATTGAACACGCTCAAATCGTGGACTAGCCGCCACGGCAAAATAACCTGGTTTTATGAGCACGTTGTTCATTTCGGATTTACATCTGTCGGAAGAACGTCCGCATATCATCGAACTGTTTATCGATTTTCTACAAACGCGTGCCCGTAATGCCGCAGCATTGTACATATTGGGCGACCTGTTCGAGGTGTGGATCGGCGACGACTATGTACCCCGCGAGCTACAACACGTCATTTCAGCACTAAAGGACTATTCCACAGCCAACCATGAATTGTACGTCATGCGTGGCAACCGGGATTTTCTCATGGGCGAGCAATTCGAAGCCATGACCGGATGCCGCTTGTTGCCGGATCCCTGGCATATCGATCTCAACGGTACCAAAACGTTATTGAGCCACGGCGACGAACTGTGTACCGATGACGTGGAATACGTGAAGTTCCGGAAACAGGTACGGCAACCGGCCTGGCAACAGGCGTTTCTTGATAAATCCGTGGAACAACGCCTGGCATTCGCCCAAGAGGCCCGGGAACAAAGCCGGGCACATACCGGCCAGACCGCCATGGAGATTATGGATGTCAACCAGAGCGCTGTTGAACAATGTCTGTTACAACACGACGTCACGCAGTTGATACACGGCCATACCCACCGGCCGCAAATCCATCACTTTACCTTTAATGATACACCCATGACCCGCATTGTACTCGGAGACTGGTATGAACACGGTAGCGTACTGGAATGCACGCCGTCGGGCTGCCGGCTGCAAAACCTGTCACTGCGGCACCCGCCACTATAGGCGGTCTATTGACCATCCGTCATAACGCTTACACTTATCAGGTGATCTTGCGCTTATTCGGTTATGCCGAAATGGCCTATTCGCGGCTAATAAGTAGTAATGGCTAACATCACGTCACTGATGCCCCATACCGGGCACTGCACGTGCTAAATACAACGCCGCATCCGGCACGATACTTACTTTTCAATGGAAAATTTCTTGTAGTCTTCCGGCACGGTCAGTTTCGATTTATCGAATTTTGCACCGATACGGTAGTCAACCATGAATTTCAAATAACCTTTCTGATCCCATTCCCGCAACGGCAAGCCGGTATCAAGGTGTTGCGTCGCATGAAAAATGTTGACCGCCAGGTCGCAGGCTTCGTAGGTTTCACTGGGCATCCGATGCAAAGTGGATGCGTGCTCGCCGGCCAACACGGTGCGGTATTCTTTCAGGGCCTTGACGACGCCGGGTAAAAACGTTTTTTCCAGCGTAACGGCATCGTAACAATGCTCGCCGTTTGCATCGTAACGATAATGAGTCGCGGTCCGGCCGCTCACCTTGGGGATAGCGGAACTGGGTTGGGCGTGGGCCTGGTAGTCGATGGCAATGGGTGGATCAATAGTGATCTTCTTGGGGTTGATCACAAAAACGCTTTTATTGGAGGGAGAAACGCTGTAGATGGTTTGCTTGTGGCGGTCAAACAAAATATAACCACCATCATCGATACTGTTGTCAGTTATATAAACGTAGTCGTTGTTAACATAGGTGCTGCTGCGAAACAGCGGGGTTCCCGATCTTTCGCGTTCGGAAAACAACAACAACACGGACAAATCGTTGTCGTCCTTTTTTTCTGCCCCGGCGGTACCCATGGTGCCACAGCCGGTTAACATAACCGCTAATAGCATTGCCACCAGAAGCTGAGCCGCCCTGCGTTGTGAAATCAACGTATGTGTAGACATCAGTTGGTACCCATGGTATTTCATAACAGCCCCTCAATATACTTTAGTTCTTGTTCGGTAAAACCCGCGGCTTTGCGGGCTTCTTTATGCAAAGGAGGTTTGACCCTGCCCTGCGCGTATTGTTTCATGAGATCGATATAGGTTTGTTCCCGCGGCAAACTGCGCTCGTCACAGCAATAATGAAACCAGCGGGTACCGATCTGCACGTGCCCTACTTCATCTTTCATGATGACGTCCAGTACATCGACACTTTCCCGGTCACCGATGGATTCAAACCGTTGCATCATACCAGGCGTCACATCCAGGCCGCGCGCTTCCATGACACGGGGCACCAAAGCCATGCGAATCAACACATCGTGACTGGTGCGTACCGCCATCTCCCACAGCCCGTTATGGGCGTCAAAGTCACCGTACTGGTAGCCCAGTAATTGCAGGCGCCCGCTCAACAGCGCGAAATGTTGCGCTTCTTCATCAGCGACGGACAGCCAGTCATGATAGTAAGCCTCCGGCAGATCTCGAAACCGGTACACCGCATCCAGCGCCAGGTTAATTGCATTGAACTCAATATGCGTGATGGCGTGCAGCAACGCGGCTCGCCCCTGGTCGGTGTTAAAACCGCGCCGTGGTAATTTGCGGGGATCAACCAGCCGGGGTTTATCCGGCCTGCCGGGAACGGCAATGACATCGGGTTCGCCGCCACGATTGATATCCACTTTGCCTGCTCGCCAGCGAGCGACTAATTCCCTGGTTTGGCGGGCTTTTTCAATCGGATCACAAAGCATGATGCAGTGCTTCGCCGCGCTGAACAGGTTTTCCATGCTAAACACGTCAAATAAATCGGGGGTTCATTATGTGGAGTTAACGCGGGCCGCGTCAAGGCAGTTTTCCGATTCGCGACTATTGACTATCTGCCATAGAAGCGCATCTTTACGCCGTTATTGTATAAACTACGGTGGTAAGACACAGTCTAACCGAAAATTGAGGTTGCGTTATCGATTTTCCGCAATAACGGGCGTGAGGTTACGCAAACTGGCCGATGCGCACAGGCATACGTCTGGCGCCCCAGTCACCGGGGGCTTTCTCGAATACGCCGGCGCAGGGCGTTGCGCAAAACCGGCATTTACCATCTTCCGTCAGGTTCCAGTCTGATAAAACATACCAGTCGCGCCCGATCAGCTTTTTATGGCAATGGTGGCAATAGGTACTGTCAGCGGCCTCGTTGTGCACGTTGCCCACATAAACGTAGTGCAAGCCTTCGTCGAGAGCGATATCGCGGGCCCGCAACAGTGTGCTTTGCGGCGTGGGCGGTGTGTCCATCATCTTCCAGTCGGGATGAAAGGCGGAAAAATGCAACGGCACGTCGACACCCAGGTGGTCCTTGATCCATACCGCCAGAGCCCTGATTTCATCATCGGAGTCATTTTGATCGGGTATGAGCAAGGTGGTGATTTCCAACCAGGTGTTGGTATGGTGTTTAATATATACCAGCGTATCCAACACCGGTTGCAGATGACCACCGGTTAACTTGAAATAAAATTTTTCGGTAAACGCTTTCAGGTCGACGTTGGCCGCGTCGATATACTGGAAAAATTCCTTGCGGGGTTCTTCATTAATATAGCCAGCGGTTACCGCGACGGTTTTGACACCCACTTCCCGGCATGCCCTGGCTGTATCTATGGCGTACTCCATGAATATCACCGGATCATTATAGGTAAATGCCACGCTCCGGCAGCCCAGTTCACTGGCGGCACGAGCAATTTGTTCCGGTGTGGCGGTATCCGCCAGGGTGTCCATTTCCCGGGATTTACTCATATCCCAGTTCTGGCAAAACTTGCACGCCAGGTTGCAACCGGCAGTGCCAAACGACAGTACCGACGTACCGGGCAAAAAGTGATTCAAGGGTTTTTTCTCGATCGGGTCAACACAAAACCCGCTGGACCGACCATAAGTGGTCAGCACAATAGCATCATTGTGGCGGGCTCGTACAAAACACAAACCCAGCTGGCCTTCCTTGAGATGGCATTCCCGCGGGCATAAATCACACTGAATCCGGCCATCGTCCATTTTATGCCAGTATTTGGTTGGGAAATATTCCTGAGTTTTTGTGTCCATAGTATTACCGTACTGAAGTTTGGCGCCAATCAATAAACGCCGTCAAAATATGTGCTATTCAAACTATAATTAGATTATAGGACAACTATTTTCACGATTGTTTGATCCATGAGGTGAAAACCCAATATGTCTGCGAGCAAAATTCGTCCAAGCGCGGTTGCCGATATGTTCTATCCCGGCAATCCTGACACGTTACGGGAATCCGTGTCGCAGTTCCTGGCAGACGCCCGGAAAGACACTTCCCGCCAGCCGCTAACACCGCGTGCGATAATTGCGCCCCACGCCGGTTATATCTATTCCGGTCCGGTGGCGGCCTATGCCTATAGTTACCTGGAAAACATCAAGGACCGTATCGCCACCGTGGTGTTGATCGGCCCCTCCCACCGGGTGCCGTTGCTCGGTTTTGCCACCAGTGGCGCCGACTATTTTGCCACGCCGCTGGGCAATATTCCGGTCAACCGAAACATGATTGAACGCATCAATGCGTTGCCCTTTGTCCATGAACTGGATCAGGCTCATGCCATGGAACACAGCCTGGAGGTTCATTTACCTTTTCTACAGGTAACACTGGGTGACTTTGACCTGGTACCCATAGTCGCCGGTGATGCGTCCCCTGAAGACACCAGTGAACTGATCAGCCTCGCTTGCGATCGCGAGGATACGCTGCTGGTGGTCAGCTCCGACCTGAGTCATTACCACGACTACGAGACCGCTAAACGCATGGACCATGACACCTGCGAGGCCATCGAGGCACTGGACATCAAGAGACTCGATTCCCAACATGCCTGCGGCTATATACCGGTTCGTGGCCTGCTGGCTTATGCCAGGCAACACCATCTTCATGCCAAAACGGTGGATTGCCGAAATTCAGGGGATACTGCGGGACCCCGCGACCAGGTAGTGGGTTACGGCTCTTATGTCTTTGTCTGAGGAAGATCGCGCTACGTTGCATAAAGTTGCCCGTGCTTCCATTCAATACACACTAAAACAGGGGCGAAAGGCACGTTATGAAACAACGTTGGAGTTAAGCGATTATCCGCAACCACTGCAGCAAATGCGGGCAACCTTTGTGACCCTGCACATGGGAAACGACCTGCGGGGTTGCATTGGCACCCTGGAAGCCCGTCAGCCGCTGGTGCTGGATGTTGCCCATAACGCGCGTGCCGCCGCGTTCGAAGACCCCCGATTCCCTCCGTTAACCACTCAGGAATTTGCCGGCATCTTCGTCCATATATCGGTGCTAAGCGTACCGGAACCGATATCGTTTGAATCCCAGCAGGATCTGTTGCGCCAGTTACGGCCCGGTACCGACGGGCTTATTCTCACCGCCGGTTATCGTAAAGGCACGTTTTTACCTTCGGTATGGGAATCGTTGCCCACAGCGGAACAGTTTTTGGCGCATTTGAAACAGAAAGCGGGTCTGCCGGCGGACTACTGGTCGGATGCTATCAGAATCGAGCGTTATACTACTGAATCATTCTGAATTAAAAATATCAACGCAAGGGCGCGAAGACGCAGAGTTTTTTATTATTGCGAGAATTAGTTATCAATAGAGAAGCCTTTGTTTGGCCACCAATGACGCGGTGTTGAAACTTTACCGAATTGTGTGACCTTTGCGACTCTGTGCCTTTGCGTTAAATGTTTCGCTTTTGCGTTACACAAAGCCCTAAAGGTGTCTAGCCATACCACCAGACCAACGCAATGATGGCACTGAGTAGTGATACAAGACCCAGGATGCGGGGAACATAATGCTGCTTTTGTTTTTGGCGAAGCGATGACAACAACTGGGTTTTGATTTCGCGATGACGCAGCACGTCCATGGGTTCGGAGCGTCGCCGCTCCCTGGTTCTTTCAGGCAGGTTGCCATAGACATCGGTGCCTGCTTTGCTAGCCAGTCGCCAGTCAACGGCGCCACGCTCGTCTTCACGCAACTGCGCCCTGCGCAGTTTTTCCCGGTTTTCAGGCTTGCTCAGGTCCAGTTTTAGTTCATCGGGAATCAGTTCGGGCAATTCACTGACGGGGTGCCAGGAGACCTGGTCGGTACTCAGTTGATCGGTTTCCTGAATGCGTCCTAATAGAATATAGCGGGTTACCAGCCCTGCCGGAAACGGGCCTCTGATTTCCATGTCACGGCGAGTGTACCAAAGCTGCTTATTGTTCATTTTGCAACTGTTTAGAACGTCTCAGTATCGGTATTGCCAAAGGCAAGTCAAATCAAAAAAGTTATTTTCTTTATCGGCCAATGCTGCTATTGCTGCACATAAATTTGGCAGTCCCTCCATACCCCCTCAAGCAACGCGATTGATACGGTTTGCCAACAATATCAGTTCGGCTTCGGTTTTGGTGATCTTGCACTCATCGATGACTTTTTGAACGTCGTCACCGCGCACAATCATGCTCTTGGCCCGTTCATAGTTTTTGTTTTTCATCTGCTGGACTTCGTAAAGATACTGCCGGCGCGCCAGATACTTCATTTTTTTTTCAGCTTTTTCCAGGCGCTGGCCAACACCAAGCGCACCGGAGCACAACGCGCCAAGATCACACTGCAATTCCGAGATGGTTTGATCCTGGTGGCGAATTATCCGGTTAAAGTGCCGGTACATAATTACCATCGCGACTAATGACAACACGACCATCATTGACATCGCCAGAGTTGCCAGCGTTAATGTATTGTTAATGGAATGGGCAATAGCTTCGGTCATTATTCCTTGTCCCCGTCCGGTTTCAGAGTTGATGCATTTATTGTTGCGATGAACCGATGAACTCTTCCCATTCTTCGTCGGACAGTAATTTATTTAGATCGACGATAATCAGCAGCTCATCATCCTGGTTGGCAACTCCCTGGATAAACCGGGAACTGTCTTCGGTACCCACATTAGGCGCCGTTTCAATCTCAGAGACTTTCAGGTCAACGACTTCCGCCACGCTGTCCACCAGGATGCCGACAACCTGCTCATTGGCTTCCACAATAACGATACGCGATGAATCATCCAGTTCCCGGCGCTCCAGTCCAAATCTTTTCCGGGTATCCACCACGGTCACCACGTTGCCCCGCAAATTGATAATGCCTAACACATAATCCGGGGCGCCGGGCACCGGGGCAATCTCGCTGACCCGCAGCACTTCCTGTACCTGCATAACGTTGATGCCATATTTTTCATTTTCCAGACAAAATGTGACCCAGCGCAGAACCGTATTATCGTCTGCTTGTGCGGCGTGGTTTACTGACATATTGATCTTTCCTTTTGGTTAAAATTCATGAATAACAGTTGGTTACATTACCTGCAAAGGCGTCAAACTGCAGTCACAATTAAAACACCGGTTACGCTCTGGTTGCACTCTGGTTGCTTTGTTGTCTATATTTGCACAATCCATACCAGACCATATTAGCGATAGCGTTACGCTTATGCTGCCCAACGATAAAACTAAGTCACGAACCCCTGAAGTTTGGTTTCAATATTTCGTGGGTTTTCACCTTCGGCGATAGAGAGCAATCCCTCTAACAACATGTTTTGAACGCGCGCCTGAGCAGCAATCAGCGATTTGAGCTTGCCAGCAAAGGGAACAAACACAAACTGGGTAAAGCCGATACCGTAAACCAGTGCAACCAACGCCGTTTCCAACCCGCTACCGATAATGTTAATGTCAGCCGGATTTTCTGATATCTGCATCAGGCCAATGGCAGCAGCAATAATACCCACCACCAGACTGTGCCGGCCCATGGATTCAATCACGCAAGCCGCGCTGTGATTAAATTGCTGTTTGCTGTCTATTTCGACCCGCATCACGTGTTTGATCATCTTTGGGTCGTTGCCATCGACCAACAATTGCAAACCTTTGCGGGCAAATACATCGGGCTCGGTTTCAGCAATTGTTTCCAGCCCCAACAGGCCTTCCTTACGTGCAATGTTACTCCAGTCAACTATTTTTTGAATGTTCCGCTGCGCCGCCAACTGTGGCGGAAAGAAAACCCAGATCATCAGCTTTAACGAATACAGGAACATGGAAATCTGCGACTGCACCATCGCCGCACCGAACGTTCCACCCAGCACTATCAATAAGGCGGGCCCATTTATCAGGCTTTCGAACGCGCCGCCGCCAATTATCAGCCCGGCAACGACAGCAGCGACGGCAAACAACAGTCCCAATACCGATAACACATCCATGGGATTAACTCATCGCACTCGCTAAAACCATGGCTACCGATTGTTTCTGCGCCTCACCACGTTTCATGCCACGAATATTTACTGCACCCAACACAGGCACCGAAAGATTATGGCGTGCCATAATCGCGACAAACCGATTGAGACAAATTTGTCCAGCTGTAAAATGGGTAAATACCTGCAATTTTCCTTCTCCATACGCAAAATTTACGGTACGCGATAACGACAACGGGTTACACCTTTTGCGCGAGGTAGGCCGCGATATCATCAATTGAATAAACGTAGTCAGCAGCACCGGCTTCAACCACCGCCGATGGCATGCCGTTGACCACTGAACTTTCCTCGTCCTGGACCCAGACATAGGCGCCCATTTTTTTCAGCGCTTGACAGCCTTCACACCCATCCGCTCCCATACCGGTTAAAATTATTGCCAGCGTCTTGGTCGAGAAAACACGGGCAATGGATTGAAAGGTTACGTCGATACAAGGTTTATAGTTTTGTTCTTCCGTTGCCTGATACACATGCACGGTATTG
>JASFOJ010000102.1:0-16548 GCA_050116575.1 Gammaproteobacteria bacterium
CCAGTTGTCGAAAATATTTACAACTTTCACCGATACCGCCGTATCTTATTGTATTAAAAGAAGAAAACAGGTTGGCACGGCAGTTGCTTTATAGCGTTTACACAGAAATTTAAGTGGTATCTATTAATATTTTTCTTACCCTAGGTGGTTTATCGTGAAAACAATTAACAAAGTTTTACCCTTGCTGGGCGCCATCGGCCTGCTGGTTACAACCGGTTCAGCTTATGCTTTACCTGCGCTGCAGTTGGGTCCCGGCTCAGGAGGTTCCTGGACCTACGACGAGGTGACTCAAACGTGGATCGCGTCAGCGGACAGTTTTACCCTGAACGCCTACGCGAACTGCCAAAACACAGATACATCGCCATGCGACCAAAATGGTGACTATGCCTGGGACAGTGCCGGTTCGACCGATCAATATGCATACCTGGTAGTCAGCAGTGTGCCTGACGTTGGTGATATGGATGCGTTTGATGTTTCCGTAATGAACGACGGCTCGAGCTTAAGCATGTTGACGTCCGGTTACGGCGCACCGCCGCTGCAGGATCCCAACAGTCTGTCTCCCCACGGTATTTTTGACACCTATTTTGAAGTGTATGAGTTTCAATTCGACGGTAGTCTCGGCACCATTTACGATACCCAGCCCGGTGAAACAGGATCGGGGGACGGTTATTCTGAATCTTTTGATGTGACTGTTAACAGTCTCGTGGACGGTGTCGCCGGGGTTCATTTTGACCTGTTTACGGTCCAGGGCGCCCAATACGACCCTAATAGTACCGATGCCAATCGCCAGCTGGTAAATTCAGTTGCGCCGTTCTCTCACGATGCGCAGTCCTGCTGCACCAGGTCGGTACCCGAGCCCAACACCGCCCTGTTATTGGGATTGGGATTGTTAGGCTTTGCCGGCTTAAGACGGCGGGTTTTCTAGCCATTCCCATTGGGTTGGATTTACGGAAAAAGGCCCTGTCTACGGACAGGGCCTTTTTCATTTGGGGCACCCAAATTGGTGTATAATGACGGCGGCCGGGCAGGGCACATTACCTCAATTAATCGTTCATGTTGTTATGCTCAATCTGAAGTCACTCCCACCCCTGACGCTGTACGTGCATACGCCCTGGTGCGTGCAAAAATGTCCCTATTGCGATTTTAATTCTCATCCGTTGCGCGATGATTCAGCCCACGAAGACCAGTACCTGGAGGCGCTGTTGCGCGACCTCGAGCAGGATCTGGAGCGCATCTGGGGGCGGCGGGTTATCAGTATTTTTATCGGGGGAGGCACGCCCAGCGTCATGTCGCCGGGTTTTTATGACCGGTTAATGTCGGGGCTGCGGGCGCGGCTAATGATTAACGCCGATGCCGAGATCACCCTGGAAGCCAACCCCGGCACTGTCGACTATGAAAAATTTCAGGGTTTTCACGACGCCGGTATTAACCGCCTGTCCATCGGCGTACAAAGTTTTAATGATGAACATTTGCATCAACTGGGGCGAATCCATTCCGGCGACGAAGCCCGTGGCGCCTTTGAAGCGGCACGCGCCGCCGGTTTTGAAAACATCAATCTTGACTTGATGTTCGGCCTGCCGGGGCAAACCCCCACTCAGGCGCTTGCCGATGTCAACCAGGCACTGGCATTGGCGCCGGAACACTTGTCCTATTATCAGCTGACCATCGAGCCTAACACTTATTTTGCCGCCCACCCACCGATTTTGCCCGATGATGAAAAAATCTGGACCATCCAGGGCGAAGGCGTGCGGCGGATGGTTGAACACGGATACCGCCAATACGAAGTGTCCGCTTATGCGCAAGCCGGGCGCCAATGCATCCACAATCGCAACTACTGGGAATTTGGTGATTACCTGGGGATCGGCGCCGGCGCCCACAGCAAGTTAACAGACATGAATGCGCAAAAGTTGATACGGCTGACCAAGGAAAAACATCCGCTCCAGTATATTGATAAGGCGCTGCATGCGTCGCCGCTCATGGAGGAAAAAACGCTGTCGCGCCGGGACTTGCCGGTGGAATATATGCTGAACGCCTTGCGGTTAACCGACGGATTTTCCACCGGGGCGTTTGAAGAACGAACCGGTCTGCCCATTGCTTTGGCGGAGCAACCGCTACAGCAAGCGGAGCAAAAAGGGTTGATCGAATGGGATATTCACAGCATCAGGCCCACCGAACGGGGTAAACAATTTCTCAATGACCTTGTAGAGTTGTTTTTACCCGATCAAGGCCTGAATTGATTAATGCGCTGTGCCAGTTTTTGCAACGTTTTGTCGGAAGGGGCGCGGGCGTAGCGGACCTGGTTATAAAGGGTAGTGATTTCGTAAACCTCCGGTGCCAGGTCCTGGCGTTCCTGTGATACCCGCTGCGCGTAGGCATAAGCGGTTTCCGACGGTAAATGCCGGAAGCCCCGGCGCGCCAGCTTTTTGCAAAAACGCCGGAACAATATGTTGACCTGTTTAGGTTTGCGGATGGTGCGACCCGACAAATGTAACGCAATGATGACAATAAACAATGCCATGCCGCCGAACAATAAAAATACCAGGCCGTTCACCGAGAATTTGTCCAGTCCCAGGGAATTAAAAAAGGATTGCTGTTTGCCCGGCGTATAACCCACCACCCAGTCATCCCAACTGCGGTTCGCGTTGTCCCACAAAAATCCCAGCTGTTGCAGCGATATCTTAAACCAGCTACCCGCATTGCTGGTGGCGTTGGCCGATTGGCGGAACCGGTTACGGTACTGCGCCTGTTCCACGCGGCTCGGTGGTATGGCCGCCGTGGGATCCACCCGTACCCAGCCCTGGTCCTCCATCCACACTTCCGCCCAGGCATGGGCATCGGATTGCCGGACAATAAAATACTTGCCGATACTGTTGAATTCGCCCCCCAGATAGCCGGTAACAACACGGGCGGGAATACCGGCCGCGCGCATGAGTACCACAAAGGCCGATGCGTAGTGTTCGCAAAATCCGCGGCGCGCCTCAAACAGAAATTGGTCGATGGGATGGTCCAGCATGGCCGGCGGGTTGCGGGTGTAATAAAACGGTTCCTTGCGAAAATAGTTGAGCACCAGCCCCGTCATTTGTACGGCATAGGAGCCGTTGTCCGACACCTGGCTCTGAAAATCACTGACCAGTTGCCGCGCCTTGGGCCCCACAAACTGTGGCAGTTGCCGGTATACCCGGTTGGTGGGCTTTTTATGTGCTTCCAGCTTATAGTTAACGTGGGACGTGACTTTGTAACGTTTGAGTTTTTTGACCGGTTCGTCCACCATTAACTCGTAGTTGTCGCTCAGATAGCTGGTGGGCGGGTAGAGCGTGGGTAAATCCAGCGCCAACAACCAGTGACTGTTGTTCGGCTCCAGCATCACCCGATAGTTAATGCCCTCAGATGTTTTAACCTGCGGCACCGGAGGCAGGTCCGTTACCCACTGTTCACCGAAAAACTTGCGTGAGCTGTTGGTAAGGTTCTGCCACATGAAGCCGTCGTAATAAGTAAAAACCGGTCCGCGCCAATACATTTTGTCGCGAGGTGGAATCTTGTCGTCGAACATGACACGAAATGCCACTGAGTCATCGAAGGCCAGTTCCGTGATCTGTCCCGGTGCCATACTGTTGGACAGGCCCGTGGCGGCCGATGACCCCTGTTCGGGCAGCCCCCATAGCGGCCCTTCTACTCGGGGAAACAGGAAAAACAGCAATATGGTTAACGGGATGGCCTGGAAAATAAGGCTGATACCCATTTTGGCGCTGGTAAATTGCGTGGCCAGTTCACGTTGGGTCTGGTGATAGGCGACCAGTGCGGTGGTGAGGATAAACACCGCCGTTGTCATTAACAATCCGACCGGGGCTGACTGGTCGAATAAAAAGCCGGTGATAACCACGAAATAGCCGAGAAAAACCGACACCAAAAAGTCCCGTGATGTACCCATCTCCATCAACTTCAGGCACATCATCGCCACCAGCAGCGCGACGCCGGCATCCCTGCCAAAGATGGTGTGATAACCGTATGTAATCCCCACGAAGGTGCCTATCGCCATTAGCGTAGTGAGCCACGACGGTGGCGCCTTGGCGTAACGCAGCTCGATACTCAGCCGCCAGAACAACAGCGTGAATACATACAGGGTTAATAAGGGTGATTGATAAAAGATGAGGGGTACCAGTACACATATCACACCGGCCAACAGCCACAACACGGCTGGATCACACTGTTGTATCCGTTGCGCCAGCGCGTTCATACGTTACACTCGTTAAACAGGGCCAGCGCTTTTAAGCACCGTTGCTTGTGCATGGGCCCCAGGCTAGGCGGAATACGATTGCCGGGGAGCCATACGCCGTAGTTGATTTCGGTCATGTCCGCTTCCAGTACCCACATGGACAATTGGCTCAACCGGGTTTCATTATCCGGCCCACCCAAAACGCGCCAGTCCAGCCACAGTTCCTGTTCATTGTTGCCACCAAACTTCTTGGTGTGCAGACCCTGCTCACGGGCGTAGGCTTTCCAGTGTATGTGTCCCAATGGGTCGCCCGGTGTATATGTGTTTAATCCGGCAAAGTCGTCGCTGCCCTTGTGATAACCCCGTAACTGTTGTTGCTCCTGGTTCCACTGGAAAGGCAGACGGCTGTCACCCACGGGTTCGGGATAAACCACAAATGTATTGGTCAGCCGTACATGGGACCAGGCCCGGAACAGTCCCAGCGGAAACACGCTACTGATGGTGATTCGCGGAATCTGTTGCAGGCCGCGCCGAGTGGCGCGATAGGACAGGTTAAGCGATGCCCAGCCGTCCTGCTCGACATCGCAACTTTTCTCATGGGCCCCGGGCAGTGCAGCCTGTATGGCAAAACGCTCCGACAACCCACTATTGTCAATGACCACGGGTATTTTGGCTTTTTCGCCGCAGAATACCGGCGTGATATTGCCTACGGAAATTTTAAGGTGCAGCAAATTGCGGTAAGTGTAGAGAATAGAGACAACGGCTACACTGGCCAGCAAAAACGTCAACAGGTAGCCCAGGCTGTTGTTGTAGTTGATAGAGCCGATCAGCATGATCAGCAGCACAATGGCAAACAGTATACCCTGCCGGGTGGGCAGGATGAAGATACGCCGCTGGGTGAGGTCGACAGGGGCTTCGAACGGCCCCTCACCTTCAAAAAAACGTTCCAGATTCAGGCGCTCGATTGGCAGGGCAAGTTTCGAAAGCATGTATTGCGTGTTTCCGGATAAGGGTGCCAGTGTTAGGGAATGGGAATCGACAGTAAATGTTCCGCGATCGCATCGGTGTTGGTTTCATTGGCTTCCTTGCTTAGCCGTAGCCGGTGGGTGGCAACGTGGGGCAGCACGACTTTAAGATCTTCCGGTAGCACATGATCGCGGCCTTCCATCAACGCCCAGGCTTTGGCGCTGTGCAGCAGGGCCAGTCCACCCCGTGGCGATAAACCGAACGCATAATCCGTGGAACGCCGGGTGACATCAATGATGGCCTGCAGGTAATCGAGCAGGTCCTCCGAGGCGTGGATATCCGTTACCGTCGCCTGGATGGATAACAGCTCTTCGGTGGTCATGGCCGGTGGTATACCGGTGAGCATTTCCCGGCGATCACGACCTGTCAATAACGCCCGCTCCGCGTCGTGGTTGGGATAACCCAGGTTGATTTTCATTAAAAACCGGTCCAGCTGAGACTCCGGCAGCGGAAACGTACCCACCTGGTAAAAAGGATTCTGGGTGGCAATGACAAAAAACGGCTGCGGCAAAGGACGGGTGGCGCTCTCGATGCTTACCTGTTCCTCTTCCATGGCTTCCAGCAAGGCACTTTGGGCCTTGGGGGTGGCGCGGTTCACTTCATCGGCCAAAATGACCTGGGAAAAGATAGGGCCCGGATGAAAAGTAAACCCGTTGGTCTCCCGGTTGAATACCGAGACTCCCAGGATATCCGCTGGTAGTAAGTCACTGGTAAACTGAATACGGTTATACTGTAGCCCCAGCATGGTGGCCAGCACGTGGGCCAGGGTAGTCTTGCCAACGCCGGGGAGGTCCTCAATCAGCAGGTGACCCCGGGCAAACAGGCAAGCCAGTGCCAGGCGAATTTCGTGGCGCTTGCCCAGCACCACCTGACTGGCATTATCGACGACGTTATCGATTGATGATTTTATGCTATCAATATCATTTTTCAGGTCTACGATCGTAACTTGTTGTTGTGCAGTCATATTTACACCCAGTGTTGTTGAAGCCAGCGGACAATGGAAGATCCAATGACACGAAGGGACATAATGCATAATTCCTACCATGATGGTGTTCACAAAACGGTGACCGGTTTGGCAATTTACCTCCGTCGCACCCCGGTACTCCGAAAATGGATAACCTGGTTCCGGGTTTGATTGTGGCTGGTGGTTAAGATTGCGCAATATCGGCCGATCTGGGAGGGAGTGTGCCCGTCGGAATATTCGCTATTGTCCCACTAACAACAACAATAATAGGCAGTTGCCGTTGTAAGACTGTGAATATTACACATCCACTAAATTACCTGATTAAATTTATGTAACCGGTTGTTTTTACATTTATAATTGGTTTGTTGATGGTATATAGTGAGTTTGATCTTGCTTGGTAAAAATCGATTAGGTCATATAAAATGCGTTGGTTGTCACGCTCATTGGGATGCCATCGAACGTTACCGAGATTAACGCATCGTGCAAACGGCAAACCATGCAATTTTCGAAGTACTGATTTTTATATTCGGCAAAGTTCAAGTGAGAGGAAATCATGCAAAAATTATTAACATTAACCGCCGGTCTGCTGATGATCCTTGGTGCTTCGGTAGCCTCAGCGGATGAAGAAGATGATATGGCGGCAATGCAAAAACGACTGAATGAAGAAGTCATGTCGCAGGAGTTTTTGGCCGAGGAGCCGGAGAAAGTCGACGCCTACATCAAGGAGGCGATGAAAAAGAATCTCAAACCGGAGGAATACAAGGGTACGCATTGGCGCCGCGGTTATACCTGCCATGACCTGTTACGTTATTCATGGTATGAATATCGCAATTGCCGTTACTATCACCGCTATTACGGTCGCTATTACCCGTACCCGTAAAGTAATCAGCAACATCACCAGTAGCTTGTTCAATTTTTTTATTTGGTTTTTTAGTCAGTCGTTAATATTAGTTGGTAATTAAAAAGGGGAATCGTAATGGGAAAGTATAAAGGTGTCGTTCAACTGGCTGGCCTGTTAGCCATAGTGAGTACGTTTATCGGCTGTGCCGCTGTGGAAACGTCCATCGCCAAGCGCAATCTGGATGTGCAGACCAGGACCAGTACGGCGATTTTTGTTGATCCGGTGAAAAAAGAAGATCGGGTAGTCTACGTTGATATCCGCAGTGGTGTCATGGAATTTGATCGACGGGCCTTCAGGGAACACGTCATGAAAGAGTTTGCCAATAATATCAATGGTTACCGGGTCACTGACAATCCGGAGGAAGCACAATACCAGATGAACGTCTTCGTGCTGTCACTGGAAAAAACCAGTCCCACCGCCGCCGAAAGGGCGCTCAAGCAGGGCTACACCGGTGACCGGGGTGCCGGTGCGATGGCCGGGGCAGTTGTTGGCGCGCAACACGGTGGTACCGCCACCAGTACGGTGGGAGGCGGCATTTTGGGTGCCCTTGGAACCACCGCGGCCAACGCCTTTGTACAGGACGTCACCTACATGCTGGTTGCCGATGTGCAAATCAAGGAAAAGACCCGCAAGGGTGTTATTGTCCGCAAGGATACCAAGATTAGCACTAAGGTTTCCGATGCCGGCACCAGCACCCAGCGGGTTTCTGAAGCCACCAACCGTAAGGAATACCGTACCCGCATCGTCACGACCGCCAACAAGGCTAACCTGGAAATGGAAGAAGCACAGCCTTTGATGTTCCAGAAAACCGCCTATGCAATGTCGGGCTTTTTCTAGGCATTTGGCAATGTAGTAAGTAATATTTAGTTCACGTAAAAGGGGGCTTTCGCCCCCTTTTTTAATGGCCGTCGGAATCTTGCCGTATTACATGCCGGATACGATGACTGGATTTTGGAACTCCAGTTCAACGCGGCGGTTCTCGGCCCAGTTGGTTGTATTATGCAGCGGTTTGGTTTCACCGAAGCCTTTTTTGACCAGCTGTTTTTCCGGTACTCCCAGTTTTACCATCAACTGGTAAACGGCTTGCGCCCTGTTCTCGCTTAATGACTGGTTATAGCGCCTGGTGCCGCGCTCATCGGCGTGTCCATTGATTACCATCGTGAATTGGGGATTAGCGATTAGATATTCGGCATGCTGCTTCAGATTGTCACGCTGTGCTTCCAGTAACTGGTATTTATCCGTATCGAAGTGAATGATATTAAGATCGGGTCGTATTACCCTGTTTGAGTCAGCTTCGCCCAGACCGGACGCCGTTTCCAGAGCAGTGTCCATAGTAGCATCCATAGCGGACAGTCTATCTTCCATGGTTCCCTGCTCTGTGTTCGTCATACCCGTGGTGTTGCCGCTTTCATCGCCAATGACGTCGGATTCGGTTTTGAATACCGCCGGTCTAACGGGATGCTCGTACGCCGCGGTATCGTTGTTCGTTTGAGAATTTTCACCTTCCATGGTGTAAGCTATGGAAATATCTGTTAACTCATCCTCCGGCAGGGGATTATCGTAACTGGCATAACTCGATGTGTGATTGGTTTCCGGGGCTTGCGCAGCCGTTGGTTTGATATCACTGCCCGCGCAGCCAACGAATAATGTTACAGGGAAGGTCAATAAAATCAGGTTTTCAATAACGCGTAGTTTTCGCTTGGTCATGGTTGTTCTCCTCTATCAAAAATTGAATGTCTTGAGACGGTGCCGTCGATAACAATTGCTTGATAGTAATTAAAGAAAACAACTATGGAATCGCAGGGGCGATAATGTGGAAATGTGGCAAACAAATATGATCAAATATGGCGGGACAACATCGTGTAATCATCGGTCCACAATGCATCTACAATCTAATGTGGTGCCGCTGGTTATTTCGGAAAGTCCTTTAAGCAACACCGGCCCGATGGATTACTGGTTTCGCAGGAGCATCGCCCGGCTTTGGTTTGTTCCACTACAAAAGTTTTCGCCAGTTCGTTGCTAACTGCTTCTGCCCTGGACACACCAAAGCAATAACAAATCGGGGCGTCTGCGGCTTTTTCCTTGATGCCTATTCTGCTGCGAAGCATTGGTTGGGTTACGATAGTATTGTCGATTCCGAAATAAACAACGTCGCAATCCGGATCTTCGCAAAAATAGTACGTTTGATTTGCTAATCCTGCTTCCCAGGGTTTTTTTACATGATGCAACACGGTTTGAAAGGGCACTTCCTTGTAGCAGTGGCCGTTTTCGGGGCACACATGCTGCCTGGGAGAAAGTTTATGTTGTTGTTTTGGGGGGCAACAATCCGCCATTGCTGATATCTTGCAGTAACGTGGTTATGGGTGACTACTGGTTGGTCGCATGGAACCAATCGTGATCCGGCGATTCGACAACGGGCGCCAGTGCGCTAAAATTAAGTTTAAACCCTGTAGGAACTATAGGCTCAAGTGGCGGGTCTATTTGTAAATAACGTGTAGAAACATATTGTTATGAAAATTGGAGAGCTATCAGCCCGGACCCATTGTAAGGTGGAGACTGTCCGATATTACGAACGCATCGGTTTGATGCCCGTGCCGGGTCGCACCGCTGGCGGCTATCGCATCTATGATGAAAGCCACGTCAAACGGTTATCGTTTGTTCGGCGCAGCAGGGAGCTTGGTTTTACCATAGAGGAAATACGAATGTTACTTGATCTGGTTGATGGAGGCAGTTATACCTGCAGCGACATCAAAACGGTTACCATGGATCACGTGGACAATATCCGCCAAAAAATCGCAGACCTGCAAAAACTGGAAAAAACACTCACCGGCATCGCATCCCGGTGCAGCGATGATGCAACTCCTGAATGTCCGATCATTGATGCGCTCTTCGATACTAGAACCTGAAAGGCGGCGAAACTACATAATGTACGGCTAGCGTGCCTTGAGATATTAATTTAAGGGGCTTGATAAGGAAAGGATTGTCGGTGATACCGTTAGCCACGGTTAATATTAACAATTGCTTTACAATCTAACAATCATCGAACGGCTTAAGACGTGAAGCCTTGAGCTTTTTATAGTCACATTCATGGTTATAGCTGGCAGTAATAGGCGGTATAATAAAACCGCATTTAATGACTTAAGATACTATCCAGGGAGTACTGTCATGCCTTACTTAAAAAATATCGTTGCCCTGATGCTCGTCACCATGGCGGTTGGGCTGTATACGCCCACCGGATACAGCAAAGACAAACCCCTGCCTGAGGCATGCACCACCCAATGCCAAACTCCGTACGGCCAGGTGCTGGGAGTAGGGGTCGGCAATGTACCCGCTTACTCAAATTGCAATTCCGATTGCGTCGTGTTTTCGCCCAATAAAAAAGACGGCACCTACACTGGGATAAAATGGCAGTGTGTGGAATATGCCAGACGCTGGCTGTTGGTCAATAAAGGCGTGGTCTATGGCGACGTGGATATTGCCGCGGATATTTGGGGCTTGGACTACGTAACCCGCGTAAAAGACAAAACAAAGCTCAAAATGCTCTCCTACCCCAATGGCAACGCAAAGCGGCCTGAAGCCGGCGATTTACTGGTATACGCCAAAGCGTATTTAAAGACCGGGCATGTAGCCGTTATTTCCAAAGTGGACCCTGCATCAAAAACCGTCCAAGTACTAGAACAAAACTACAACAACACAAAGTGGGCACGCAAGTATTCCCGCATTATTCCCTATGTACAACATGACAATAAATACTGGCTTTTGGATGCCTATTTATTGGGATGGAAGCGGGTAACAGCGAACCAGGTCAGCGTAAACAAATAACGCAGTACAGTTGATTTTCCTGGATCTACTATAGTGGCTATGGCCACTCGTTAAGGAGTAACAGTTTTTTCAGGGCCTAACACTGCCTGAACACCGGGAAGCTGGGCCAGGATGAAATGTAGCGGCTCATACGTGGCAATATGATACCCCTCAACCAGAAAAACCTTATTGTTTGTTAACGCCATCAGTTTTTTCGGTTTTCTGAAAACTACAAAGCGTTCGCTCGTGGGGCCCGCCTTGTCAACCACATTAAACCAGGTGGTTGCCGCTTTGGCGTTAGCAAACTGAAAGCAATAAAAACGGGCGTTTACATTGCTTTTGTTGTTTTTTATCATAAACCGGCTAAGAGTCGAAAAGGAATCAAAGATATCTTCTTTTCCGCCATAAATTCGCTTAACCGCTTTTATGTTATCAGGAATGTTGGGTATTTCTGATTGGGTAACTTGCTCCGGGCCGGAAATGGTAAAGTCTTTTTTGAGAATGGCATTCTTAAAACGTGAGTCGATACCACAATCCAGTCCGCCAACTCCGCTCTCCGCGGCCGCAAGCTTTACCGTTGTCCCCTGGCGTGCACTTCGTCCGTTAGGTGCGTTGCAGGAGACGGCAAACAGGATGGCCAGCAGGGTTAAAAGAAATATAATTTTATGTCTATTCATGATGAGAATATCTTTTTCGATTGAATGTTGTGGCCGCCTGTATAGCTGCTAAATACAATTCCACGCGTGCATCAATGGTTTTGTATAGTCCTCGTAGCCAAAGTAGTAGAGCATGGTGATCATAAAACCCGGCAGAAACAGGAAGCCGACGATTGTTGCAACATGGACGCCGGACAAGCGTTTTTTGTCAACCATTGCTTTCATTGCTGACAATACCTGAAAAAGACAGAATGGCACGAACAATAAACCCAACGCCAATTCGATCAACAGGTCAGGGGTGGTTACAAAGCTAATTGCGCACTCGTAGATTGGTGAAGGCCGGAGTTGGGCGGCGATACCCAGGATAATAAAACCTATCCCCGTAGTTATTGCCAGCAACGGATTTTGCAATACCGAAGCGACCTCAAAATTATCCGTGTTTCTATTTCGAAACTTCAAAACTGCGTAGGTCGTCAGTCCAATTCCTGTTACTCCAAACAGGATACCAACTTCCTCTGGTGACAGATCATTGGACCAGCCGGGTGTTGGCCTAAAGTTTCCCATGGGCGGTGGCATCTCCTTTCCTCCTCGCAGGTGATAACTTTAAATATCGATAACAAGAATGGTTTTTGGGCACCTTAATCTCACCCTTTAAAAAGGGAGTGGAAGGAGATTTCATAGTCCCTCACCAGAACCACTTTTAAACTATCGTGCAAGATCTTTATCCAGCCAGCTTTTAAGCTGATTCAGCAACTGGTCTGTTCGTTCACGATAGAAATGCCCGGCACCTTCTATTTTTATATCATGATAACGACTGCCAAAGAGTTTGGGGCCAACCATTTTTCGTTTACTCACAACTTTCAATACCATTTTCCGGTCTTCGCTACCGTAAATATCCAGAATATCCACGTTTTTAAGTTTCTTGAAATTTTCCATGCTATCCATATAAGTGTCTTTCGGTACTCCAAAGCCGCCGCTGACAATGGCAAACACCTTTACCGCCGGATCCTTTATGGTTGCAAGGTAATAAGAAGCCATGACAGCGCCCGTGCTGTGACCACTAATCACAATATTGCGTATGCCTTTGCTTTTCAGAAAATCCACGCCGGCCTGAACGCGGGCCGGGACTTCTGGAAACAGCGGAGGGTAGTCTTTGTCTTCCGCTTCATTTTTTAGAACAGGCATTTGTAATGACAGTGTATGCCAGCCATAATCTGGTAATTGCATACGCAGGGGTTCGATGACATCCGGCCACGCCGGGTGGGCGCCCCGGCCATGTATAAGAATCACGGCACCTTTCGATTGTTCCGTCGTGGGTTCGGCATACAGCGCCAGAAACTCCACACCGTCCGCCTTAAGCTTGATATCTTCACCCACCATAAGGCTGGGAACAATTTGCTCCTCCCAACGCTTTTCTTTGGCCAGGTCAGATTTGCCGCCAGCGTTGGCGTTACCTACAAACAACAAAAGCATTGAAAACAATAGACCTCCAAACCTCATCCGGGACGTTTTCATGGCAGTATCTCCTTGTTAACAGTGAGCCAACAGCCAGATCAAATGTCTGTCTGTACAATAATCAACCAGCACTATCACACGTTACGCAATGTGTATAAAAGTTTGCGGTTTGAGGTCTAAATCTAGGTAAAATGCGTATTGTTTTGGTCGAGTTTTTACGACGTTTGTATGTTGATTTTTCTACGCCAATAGACAATCAACAACTTACGCCCATAAGCGATACCGGAAAACGCACCCGTAAATGAACACCGCCATCGACATTACGTTGCAAACACCGTTTCGAATTGGTGATTGGCATGCAGAGCCGGGTAGTGGACGTCTGCGTCGTCAGGGCGTGGAAGTCAAACTGGAACCCAAGGTGATGCAGGTGCTCGTTTGCCTGGCGCAGAATCCGGGTGTGGTTGTCAGTCGGGAGGCGCTGGAAAGCACGGTCTGGGCAGGCACCGTGGTGGGTTACGACGCCATATCCGGAAGCATAATAAAGTTGCGCAAGGCGTTGGGCGATGATTCTCGTAATCCGCGCTACATCGAGACCATCTCTAAAAAAGGCTATCGCCTTATTGCCGACGTATCAAGGGATGTTAGTAACGAGGCGGGTGCGAAAGGTGGCGCCACCGCCGAAGATGTTGAACCCGCCGGGTCTCGTACCCCCGAGTTCGTGCGAACCAGAAACAGAAGCGTTAAGGGCCAGTTGGTTTTGGCGGTGACCGGATTGATTATTATCATCGCGGGATGGCGATTGCTCGATACCCAGCCAGATCAGCAGACACAATCCGGCAGCGAACCAAGCACAGAAAACCCGGCGTCCCACAACGGCTCCTCTGAAAACTCCGATATAAAACCTTCCGTGGTGGTATTGCCTTTCAAAAATCTCAGTGACGATCCTCAGCAGGAATATTTCAGCGACGGTATCACGGATGACATTATTACCGATCTTTCGCAGGTTGGGTCACTGCGTGTAATTGCCCGCCAATCTGCCTATTATTACAAGCACAAAACTGGCAGCCTGGATGACGTAGCGCGTGATTTTAATGTGCAATATATCATTGAAGGAAGTGTGCAGAAGGCGGGCAAACGTATTCGCATCAATGCACAGCTTACCGACGTAGAAAGTGGCCATCACCTGTGGGCAGAACGCTTTGACCGGGAGCTGAATGATGTATTTGCGATCCAGGATGAAATTGCCCGACACGTTATTGACGCCATGTTTGTCACGTTATCGGAGCAGGAGAACAAGCGCGTACTTTACCGGACCACCAACAATTTTGAAGCTTACGATGCTTTTTTACGTGGATTGCAACAATCCAAGAATCGCACTAAAGAAGGCCACGAATTAACAAAAGAGGCCTTCCAACGTGCCCTTGAGCTGGACCCTCACTACGCGCGCGTTTACGGCGCCATGGCCGTTACCTTGATACGAGGTTACCGGTTTCAATGGTCGGATTTATCCATGCAGGAAGCACAGGAAAGGGCATTGCGGTTGGCCAAGAAAGCTGTTGCCCTCGATCAATCCACGCCGCAAATATACTGGTCCCTGGGATTCGTACACCTGTTCCGCAAGGAATACGAGCAAGCGGAAACGGCTACGATGCAATCCATTAAATTGTCGCCGAACTACGCCGATGGGTATGGCCTTCTCGCGTTTATTAACAACTGGCGTGGCAACGCCGAGCAAGCCGAACGCTATATTAAAAAAGCCATGGCGCTTAACCCTTATTACCCCTTTGACTACCCGTGGAACCTGGGCCTGGCTTACTACCACATGGGTAAATACAAACAAGCGGCTACAGCGTTGAAAAACGCCCTGGAAAGAAACGAATCCGTATTGTTGCCACGTCTGTTTCTTGCTGCAAGCTATGTCAGGCTCGGCCGCGTGGATGACGCACAATGGGAAATCGAACAAGTAGCTATCCTCCGGCCCGACACTACTATCACACACCTTGCCAATACCCTGCCGTACGAAAGTAAAGAACGAATGAATGCTTTTCTGGAGGACCTGCGCGACGCAGGGTTACCTGAATAAGTCGCAACGTCGAGCGTGAATTCCGCTGGCACAAAATCCAATTTCCAGGAAAGGCGCAAGTTTCCGTGACTATTGCAGTTTGTTGCGCTTGGTTATTGGTTCTATTTTTAATAATTAAACATTTAAAATTAAAATCTATAAAATACCAATGAAAACAAGAAAATAAAAATTTTGATATAAATCAATAAAAAGCTACCTTCGCAACATCGTATATAAGGAAACTCTAAAGTTTCGCCCATCAGCGACGATAACGATTGGCAACGACGGGTATCCGCGAAAGTCCCATTAACGAATCACGGAAGTAAAAATTGAATATTTCAGTAAAACCGCGCCAAACACTGAAGCGGATTAGATGTTTCAAAACGCCTATTCGGGCAACGGCTGGCTGTTTGCTCGTTATCTGTAGTCAGACTTTATTGGCGAATGACTATTTAAATGAATTGGCGACTGAAGCTGAAGCCACCGCCGCTGTTTCCAAGAACAGCCAGCTAAATTCCGGGGAGAAAAAACAACTAAAAGAAATGGAAGCACTTCTTGAATCGGAAAAACCTTCAACATACAAGTTTTACGTGAAACTAAACAAGAACAAAAAACAACGTGTATATGAAGCCTATGCCAATGATCAATCAGAGTCAAAAAGACGGTTGCATCATCTGCAAAAGAAGGTCATGGATCTTTATTTCGCCCAGTAAGATTCTATAGTTTTTTTTAAAGTAGTAGGAAGTAGTCCAATGAAGTTTATCCAAAAATCTTTGGTTGCGGTTTCCGCCGCGACAATCTTTGTAATTAGCAGCACCAGCGCAGTTGCTCTGGACGTAAAAATTACGCAAGACCTGGAAAGTGTACCCGTGCATCACGGAGCTGAATTCATAAAAATTCAGCGTATTCAGGACCAGAATAACGTGCTTGTCGGAGGGTTCACTAAAACATCACGCAAGTGTCCACCATTTTGTATTCAGCCGCTGCACGTAGCAGCCGGCGTAACGACAGTTGCAGAACTGGAATTGCTCGAATTTATCGACAAAAGACTGGAAGTTGGTAAAGGAATACTCATTGACGCGCGTACACCGGCGTGGTTTCAAAAAGGCACCATTCCCGGCGCCGTTAATATTCCTTTTACAAATTTTGATCCGGATAACTCGCCGGAAGAACTGGCAGTGGCGCTCAAGAGGCTGAAGGTGAAGAAAAAAGAAGGTAATACGAAGTCTTTTGTTGACACCATTTTGGGCTGGTTTAGTGATGACGCCAAGGCCGCAGACAGCCCTTGGGATTTTACCGAAGCGCAGGATATTCTTTTGTTTTGCAATGGCATGTGGTGTGGGCAATCACCAACCGCGATTAAAAACCTGTTAGCGCTGGGTTATCCAGCTGAAAAAATTTATTATTACCGCGGTGGTATGCAGGCCTGGCAATCACTGGGTATGACAGTCTACAAACCTTAGCGTAAAT
>JASFOJ010000103.1:0-16213 GCA_050116575.1 Gammaproteobacteria bacterium
GAAACCTCGCGAAAGCGAGGTAAACCAGGGTTCTGTTATAAACCCATTGGATACCGTCTGGCACCGATGATTTTCTGGGGCTCGTAAGAGCCAGGGGCATAACACAAGTTTGACAAGACTTTATCGCCTTGAGCCTGAGGGGTGACCGGTGCAGCTCCATCCAGGAGCGCGAACCAAGACATTGAAATATCGGGCGCATTGAAGTCGATATTTGTAGCGTTAATTCTATGTGTCACAAACACAGATGAATTGTATTGCCTATTGACAGAGAACTGGCTTAGGGGTGACCCCTTAATTCATATTTCTACTGTCGAGATAATTTACAAAATGGCGATTTGCAGTACCGACATTGAACTTCAAAATCATATATCTTTCTGTAAAACCTAGCTAATTAATATTTGGCACCAATTCTGAATTAGTTAAAGAATCAAGTCTCTTTAAACCAACGGTTATGTAAGCAGGGTCACTGTGTTTTGGAAGGGGTTTTACTATTTCGGGACTTAAATCATCTAGTTTATTTAAAAAAATGAAAAGGAAAAAAGGAGAGTGATATGGTTGGGTTATTTGGACGGCGTAGTTCCCGCTTTGTAACGCTGCTTACGCTAGCAGTGGGGTTACTGGCGTTTAGTAGTGGTGCATTTGCGACACTGGATGTGCGTGCCGCCTACCAAAATGCGGCATTGTCGATAGATGGTGTAGTCAGCACCGGACCAAGCGATATACAACAAGTACAGGTGGATACCCCCACTGGGGCAACCGTACTCGCGGCGTATCTGTATGTATCTGACGTATTTGGAAGTGGAGCGACCGGCGATGTGACGTTAAATGGTACCTTCATCCCGCAAGCAGACGGCACGCTGCTCACGCCGGATGCTAATCCAGCTAATACGAGGGTTTTCGATGTCACGAGTATAATGGCACCGGCAATTACGGGGGGGCTGCAAAATTTTGATTATTCTGAATCAGGTTATAGTGATGGCGCGGCGCTGGCCGTTATCTACAGAACGCCAACGACAGATGGAACCGCAATTTTGATGGACGGTGAGTTGGCCCAAGCCGGTGATACCACTCGTCTGGATTTTTCTGAAGCCTATACCAGCGGTGATGTCATTATGTCACTGGCCTCCAGCTATAGCTATAACGGCGACTCGGATGTGAATGCTACCGGTCAGGTAACCACGGTTGATGTGACCACTGACTCTACTACATCTAGACGCCTGACAGGTTGTGCCGGCGGTAACGACGATGGGAACTTTATTTCTGCAAACGGCCAGTTGATGACTGTTGGTGGTATCGGTGATAGTTCAGATAATCCGGATCCTACCTGTGCAGGCGGTGCCGGGGACGATGAGTTGTATAACTTAGGCGCAGGTAATTCTGCTGATCCAACTGCATTCCTACAAGCTGGTGATACCTTCGTAGAGCTGGACACAACAAATCCCAGCTTTGATGATAATGTCTTCTTCCTGGCGTTTACCTCAACATTTACGGTATCCAGTGTTGATGGTGAGGTAATTCCGGATGATGGCGGCCCCACAAGTGTCCCGGAGCCTGGGGTGCTCGGGTTGCTTGGTATCGGGCTGGTGGGTATCGCTTGTTCCCGTCGCCGCAAGAAGCTGTAAATACGGGATAGCAATGTAGTTTTATTAAATAAAAATAATTACAAACATTGATTGAGCCCATACCAGGTTGGTATGGGCTTTTTTATTTTATTAACGTTGTAATACCGATTCGACGTCATTTCTTTGTATCAAATTTGCCACATATTCTTTCAATTAGGATATAATTTCTTGTAATGTAAGGGAACTCTACAGGGAGTATCAGATGAAATTACAATATCCCCGATTCCTGGCCGTTCTGCAGATATTGCTTATTTCAATACCAGCATGTCTGATTTCTGCGCATGCTTCTTTAATGTATATGCCGGGATCTATTAACGATAATGCAACCGTAAGTCCAGAAAGTAAATTCCTTACGCAAGGGATAGCGGCATTAAAAAAAGGTGATTTCAAACAGGCAGAAAAGGCTTTCAAAGATGCGATGGCGGCAAATTCTTCATCAGCTGTTCCTCTTCTAGGTCTTGTACAGGTTGAAATGCAACAGAATCATCCGCAAAAGGCCAAGGCTTGGTTGCAGAAAGCGGAATCACTTTCCCCGTCAGCCTCGGAAATCCAGGTTGCTTGGGGTCGTTATTATGTTACGTTAAAGGATTATGAATCTGCAGCGAGCCACTATAATAAAGCATTGGCAATGGCCCCAGGCGCAATAGTCCCGTTATTAGAAGTCTCAGACTTCTATTCAAATATTAAGAAAGATTATCCAGCCGCGGTAAAGTATTATCGTCGAGCTGTGAAAATGTCCCCGAATAACCCTAAGACACATTATGGTTTAGCTGTTGCGTTAGCGGCCTCAAACCAGCGAGAAAAAGCAATTAAAGAGTTTTTGCAAACCGCGAAATTAGTACCAGCAGACCCGCTTCCGCTACAATCACTTGGGAGGCTATATTTATCACTTGGTAATACAGACAAAGCTTTGGATTCTTTTGCAAAAGCCTTAAAAAGAAATCCTGATTTTATCCCCGCGCATCTAGATAGAGGCAATATTTATTTCAAATACGGGGATATTAAAAAGGCAATAATTGAATACGATAGTGCGGTTAAATCTGATTCCTCGAATATATCAGCACTTCTCAAACTGGGCACAATGTTATTGTTAGACAAGCAATGGCAAAGGGCAGAAACAATATTTCAACGGGTAATATCCATCGATTCAACCATTGCTGCAGCCTATAACAATCTGGCGTGGATTGGCGTGAGCCAGCACAATAAGCTTGACCTCGCCTTGAAGCATGCAAAAACGGCGGTAAAATTGGAACCTGATTCAGCGGATTATCTTGATACATTGGCCAGCGTGTACAATGCGCAGGGCAAATACAAACAGGCGATACCGATCCTGGAAAAGGCCATATCAATAAATCCAAATATGCCTGAAATTCATTATCATCTGGGCATATCCAGACAAAATCTTGGTATGTCTAAACAGGCTGCAGAAGCATTCAATGCGGCACTTAAGTTGAATCCTGATTTTGAAAATTCAAAAGATGCTAAAAAACGTCTAGATGATCTTTAATATCTGCAATATGTAATGTTATATGTCGGAGATTGGTTGGGTGATCGGGGTCGCACCAAAGTAACCCTCAGAATCTACGTGAATTTCCCTTTGAAATTTGCCACATTTTCTTCTTAATTCATGGGCCCGGACCTACGTAACGTTTTGATAGTAAAAAGAAACGACTTAAATAACCACCTAAAATTATGCTTAAATTGCCTTTTTTGACATTTAAAAGGCGCCCTTAATGAATTCGTTCGCTTTATTGGTGTAACCGAAGCCCTAATTTTTATATTTTCGCTTCTTTCACTGTTTTGAGATTAAAAACTCCATAAGCTGCCACTGCCAGAAAGCAAATGGCAGGGACAATGTATGAAGTTGCGGTGCCTGAAGCGTCGATCACTGCGCCCTGTGCTAGCGGTAGCAGAGTGCCCCTCCCAATATCGCCATTACCAGTCAGGCGACCAAATTTGGTGTCATTGCTAAGGCCAAGGGAAATGCGGTCAGACTCGAATGGCGCTTAATTAAGCCTGGAACCGCCGTCATCCCGGCGAAGGCCGGGATCTAGAATCTACGATGGTGGTAGTTTTCCCTGGATTCCGGCCTGCGCCGGAATGACGAAACCCCTGAATTATACCTTAACTAAGTGCCATTCCGGTCAGACGCGATATAGTTCTACATTGAGCAGTGCACTCACAACCTGAATTCGCCTGGTCATGTGGGTAGGTATGCTTGACCGATCGGTTAGCTCAAAAGGGAAAACCTGAAAAAGACAAATAATCGATCACGTAAAAAGAGAAGGGGATCGAAATCCGAGGCAAGGTAATTGCCCTGGATCCGATCCCCTATTTAGATTGCGATGAAGTTTACAACGTTACGGCGTAGGATCGTCTATGCCATGATCATCCAAAATTTGAGTCCATATGGAACTCGAAGTGATAAAGTTGTAAATCAGATCGCGCGCATTTAACACTTTGGTTGGGAAGGTACCGTCTACTTTCGCGATGAACAACGTTCCGACTTTGTTGCCGGGGACAGGTTGCGGGTCGGTAGCGGTGCCGCCCATCGGTACGATGTCTAATGCACAGCCTGTGGCGCCAAGGGTTTCTTTCAGGTATTTCGCCTGATGGTAAAAGATAACTCCAGCGTCAGCTTCGTTGTGGCAAAGCGCGTAAGGGATATCACGATGCATAATGCGCGATGAAGCAACCCATTTCGGCGCTTTCTTGACTGTGCTGCTATTTAAAAGACCAGGTCCGTACCCTTGTGAACCTGTGAAAACCGCCTGAATACGGTGGATATCGTACGGATTGTCGAACGCGGCCAGATCAAATTGCGTGGGATCCTGGCTGAAAATACCATTAAACAATTCCGTGGCATCGCAACCGAAATCATTTTGGTCCGCAACATTAAATATTGTGCCCGAGAAATTGCCAAAAGAACCGGGTTCAAGATAGGGATTCGGTGTGGCGACACGGGTTTTACCACCGAGATCACACACGTTGTGAATCGAGTCAGCCTTGTCAGCGCGTACCAGTATGGCATTGCCGCGATTTCTCAAGAACGCCTGACGGGTTGAGCCGATAACCATGCCGGTAGATACTAGCTTGTTCATTACCTTGCCTGGTCCCATTGCGAGTGCCGGCAATCCCTTAACATGGATGTTCTTGAATTGCAGATCTTCCGCCGGAATTTGTTCCAGGGAGATTGGAGGCGATGTTGACCAGCAAACCGTGACATCAAATTGTGATTTCACTTGCTCTTGCAGACCTTCTGTTAAACCAAGATCAGGGCGGCCTTTCATCGCGTCGCGCAATGCCATGTGGTAGTTGCCTGGCGTCGAAATAATGAGATCGCAGGTGACATCACCGTGCAAGTCATTGATATCATTAGCAACAAATTGCGTAAGGTAAGGCGTGGTGACTGCGTCATCTTGTGGCCACGGCACTTTCCCCAAGTGCTGAACTACAATAGGCGCTCCGGTGATTGTGGGTACTGCCGCGGCGGTTAGCGTGAAAATCAACGCGCTACCACCAATGACGGTTGTTAGAATTTTTTTAATCATATTGGATACATCTCCTTAACTATTTGTGAACTGCGTTTTTTATCAAGGTTGAAAGGCGCGCGACAGTCAAGCACGAATACTAGTATTCGAGAAATATTTTTTGTAATAAAAAAGGCCGTGAAAAATATGCAATGAAAAGTCATTGCCGCTCATTAATTCCGTTAATTATTAAACAACACTATCCATAGAAGTGATTTTTCCAGCTTGACATTTACCACAAAAAATAGCCCACTGTTTATATGCCTGCGTACCTTACAATCGTGCCACACCTATGGGATAACAAAAATCCTGCCTTGTCAAGTAGAGGTGGGTCTACCTAACTATGCGCGACACAGGGGCGGCGATCTTGATGCTCTTGTAACGGACTTTTCGACAATTCCTTAATACTTTCTACGCAAAAAATATGTGTTCCAATAAACATTTCTGGTATTCAAAACAATCTCGGTAGTCCGATAAAAAATAAATTTGTGAAGAGGTTGACATATAAAAATTGTTAACTTTTTAACTCAAGACTTGACCCTATGGCATCTCTCAACCGGCAGATAAAAACCCGAAAAACCCGGGTCGCACCTATGTAACTGATTGTTTTTGAATGCCTATAGCTCTAAAAACAGTCGATTTTGTGCCTTAAACAAGCGTTTATAGGCATGAAATAAGGCATTTAGTGATAAACGGTTTGTAAGTAATAGAGAAAGTTAGGTTTGACGCAAAACGTGTTCGTCATTAAGAATAAGTTTGTTTCAGCCTATAACCATTATCAAATATTCGCGCGTGAGCTGCTTCTTCTTGTAGAAAGAAAGCCAAAGTGGCTTCATATTTGACCGTGACATATACAAAAAACCTGTTATTTTCCTGGTTGAATTTACTAAAAATATTAAGGGGTAGGGGTGACTACAATAGGGCGCGAGGCGCAGTTATGTATTTGAGCCGAACCTGTGCTGGACGCTCACTAAGCGATATCGTCAATTATTTTGGACTGGCGAGCTATGGATGCGCTTCAGTTCATATACACCGTTTACCAAAAGTGCTGTGTCATAATTAAGATCTGCCGCGCTTGGAGGATAAGTTTGAAAAAAGATTTAGATATTATGGTGAATTCAAGTTGTAAGTGCACCACCCAAAGAACAATCAAGGTGTAGAGCGTATGAAATATACCTTTCGCGGTACATAGATGTAGCATATGAAGTAAACAACCCTAAACCTTTCAGACCCTCCTGTGTCCGGATGCTCTCTCATTTCTGTTGATCATACCAGAAAGTATGATAAAATCATCCTCATTGGTATGACATATAGAACGCGTAATTCCCGTGACCAAATCCCAACAAAACGCCAGACTAAAGCAAGTTACTATCGTGCAGTCGTCCCTGAATCTGTTTCTGGAACAGGGGTATGCCGCCACCAGTATGGACGCGGTGGCCAGCAAGGCCGGTGTCACCAAACAGACGGTCTATCGTTACTACCCCTCCAAGGAGGAACTTTTCACTACGGTAATGGAAAAAATCCGCGCTGACGAGCCGCCCCCTTATGCCTTTGGCGATGGCGATTTGGCCACCGAACTGAACAACTTCGGCCGTGACCTGCTGGCCTTCCACCTGACACCGGCCGCCCTGGGTGTCTACAAGATGATGCTCAGGGAAGGCGGACAGGAGCAACTGCGCAAACCTTTTATGAAGACCGGCCCGAACAGGGTGATGAAGCCGTTGATGGCTTTTCTGAAGAAGCGTCATCCGGAACTGGAGGACATTACCTTCTATGCGCAGATGTTTGCCAACATGGTTTTGGCGCCGCGCAATCAGCTGATGATGCAGGGTAAGGGACATATTAGCCGAGCCGAACAGCAGGCGCATGTTACCAAGGTCGTCAGGCTGTTTCTTCAAGGCATCCAAATATAAAGTAATAAGACCGACTGAATATTTTGTGGAGGTATAAGATGACAGATTTATTTGAAGAAAAGGCCCAGGACTGGGATGTGAACGATATGGTGAAGGGGCTCTCCATGGGGATTGGCTCCGCCATCGTTGACAATATTACCCTTGATGAATCCATGCAGGTGATGGATTTTGGTGCCGGCACCGGCCTTATTACCGCCCAGTTGGCCAGCAAGGTGGGCAAGGTGACGGCCGTTGATGTCTCCGAGGCCATGCTGGAAAAACTGGCGGCGAAGGACGAACTCAAAGGCAAAGTGGAAATCGTTTGTCAGGACATTATCGAGCAGCCCATTGGCACCGCGTTTGATCTGATCGTCAGTGCTATGGCAATGCACCATGTGGAAGACACCGACAAGATGATTGAGCGCTTTGCCGAACACCTAAAGCCCGGTGCATGGGTGGCTTTGGCGGACCTGGACGAAGAAGATGGCAGCTTTCATCCTGAAGATGTGGAAGGCGTCCACCATGCCGGCTTTAATCGTGAAGCGTTTATGAAAAAACTGGAAGCTCATGGTTTTAATGACGTCCGCTTTGTAACCGCTCACACTGTGATAAAAGAAGAAAGGAATTATCCTATCTTTCTCGCGCTGGCCAGCAAGGCCCACAGTGGAGCATAGAATATGCCCGGGATCACGTTACCTGGAATCACTTCGGCAAACGCAGGCGTACCGGTTAAACACGGCAGGGACTATTTGCCGTGACGTACATTCCAAGTACGTTGAGTATTTTTTATAATTGAAAAACCGGTTAGAAACCGAATCGGTAGGCAACAGCTCACGTTTTCGCTACCAACGCGGATAAATTCATGGTCTGTTCCAACCATATATTGCAGAAAACCTGTAGCAACGAGATAGGCGTGCAATTAAATCTTTCGTTTTAATTGTGGGGAGCCTTTTTATGATTTCTTTCGGACTGACTCAACGCGCTTTCCAAAAGTGATCGATTACAATTTCCTTTGTGGCTCACTGGATAGCTGTAAGAACCTTCGCGAACTCACTGCTGTTCCCGCAATCGTCCGTTCGGATCATCTTCTGCATAAATTTCGTTGACCTTGGTGCCAGCAACCAACCTAATGCGGGATCTACCTGACCCTCGATACTGCACAACCGAAAATGTGCCCGCCGGTTGCTATCATTAGTTGCGCGAAGAAACTGTTTATAGGCCAGCACTCCCCGGGCATCCCGTGTGTTCAATAGTGCGCGCAGGGGGCTTAGCAGTTCGCTAGCCCATTTTTTGGATTTTCGAAAGTGCGGCGACGCAACGCGTTCGACATCCAGATCATCCTTTCCAAGTTTAGGATCATTGCTTATCTGAATGAGGACTGGTCGGACCTTTTTTCCCTTGGCTTTCAGGGCGGCCATCACGGCAGCGAGCATCTCCCGCGCGGTTGTGGCGCCAAAATTTTCAAAATAACCCCCGTCCACCACATGTCCAACAGCTTTCTCGCCGTGTTCCAATGTACCGGCGGGGCTTACATAAGTGAATCGGGCGCTGTTCAGCGCCGCGGTACTGGGCAGCAAGTCGCCAGAGGAGAGATCATAGAAATCGTATGCGTCGCGAAATGCTGATCCATCAATTTTCAGATTGCTGGTAATGATCCGTTTACCGGATTCCACGTGAGTTCCGTTCAAGAAGAGCGCCGGCAGATAGGGAGCGTCCTTTCCATGGGGCCATAGTTGACTGAACCGACGAGAGGTCCATGTGTCCGGTTTAAATCCAGCCGCTTTCCAGGCACGTTCCCACCCTTGCTCAAGGGCTTGGGCCCGGTCCGGAAACCCGGGAAAGGGGAGAAAGCGTTGTATTAGATCCGGAAAGAGAAGCGCCGCCACTGTCGGAGCGAGAAAGTCCCGATCAAGAATGTTTTGGCCGGCGCATTCAAACGGTTTGCGCTTCACGTCTTCGCCTGTGCATGATGCTATATTCAAACCCTCTGTGCCGTCGGCAAGAAGGGTGACGAACACAGATGCGCCGAGGCTGCCGCCGGAGACGCCGCTGATTCCAAATAGATAGTTGCGGAACTTAGGCGCCTCATCCTGAAGTCGACCTAAGACGGTGGCGGTCCAGTAGGCTGCGCGAATTCCGCCACCGGCGGTGGCAACAATGACCAATGGCGGCTCATTGCTGCCCGACGCCTTGACGGCTTGGTCATGCCATTTGAGCGCCGCCGCGGCTAACGTTTCGCGATCAGTGGGCACCGGACCGTTTCGACGTACCTGATGGTTGTCGGTCAACGAACCAATGAGGACTGCCCATAACAGTAAAAGTGTCAGCGCCGGATATCCCCTGGCACCAAGCACCTTTCCCTTCGTTCCGCCAAAACGTGCCCAATATACTATTACACTTCCAACTGGTACGATTAGCGCAAATCCGAGGAACGCTACGGCGCCAGCACCGAGACGCCAGCCAATACTTACCGCGTCAATAAATATCCATAGTGTGACCAGCAGCGACAACACCATGCTCAGACCCAATATGACCTTAGAGAGCAGCGGCAGGTCGTGCAGGGACGACATGTTGTCTTTTTGTTTGCGGAGTAACTTTCTACGCTTAAGACCTTTTCCTTCTTCAGCCTTGTTGTACGCTAGATTCAGCCAGTTGTTAACCCATTCTGTGCGTTTAACGAGCAACCAATAGAATACGATGCCGATAATCACGACAGCAATTGCGTGACCCCAAGCACCGGCGATTAGCAATGCCGCTCCCGCGATAACGTAGGCAGTCGCTGCAATTAGTCTGGGGCCATGCTTTATTACCCATGCTTCATGCGCCTTATAAAGTCTTCCATCGAGAGCCTTTGTTCGGTCACTGCCGTGAACCATCTCTAGCATCATGCGCGCCCAATACCAGCTTTCAAACGCCCAAAGGAAAACGCAAACTTGAAATAACACACCCTGCCACAACACAGGGGCATCTACCAGGCCGACCGCGATCTCTCGCCCCTGCGCATTGACAAGGAGCAATGCGGCTCCTGCAATTACGACAAAAATGCTGAAACGGCAAGGGTGCAGCAATTCCCGGATCTCATGGATGGCGTGCCAAATGCGGGCGATAAGACTCCTGAATTCGGTGAGCATTCCCATTGGCTGTGTCCCTCCTTTTTGTATTTACAATGTTCAGGCTTTCCCTGTGCAACGCGTAGAAATTACTGAAAATTTCCTTTAAAATTAGCCACGTATTTACTCTGACCCACGCATTTTTACCTATCGAATGGCTTATTTAACGGTGAATTCAAAAAGAACAGTGAATTACCAAAAAGCTGAAAAGTCTAGTTAAGCACTACCTGAATATCAGGTTCCCTCCAATTAAATCGCCAGTTTAATTGGAGGGAACCTCATCACCCTTTTCAGATACTAAGGCATAGGCACTAGCTAAAGAATATTTGAACATACGCTTCCTGCCGTAGACGTAGATCGATCAATAAAGCTAAATGATAGGCTAATTCTCAGCTCTGGAGTAACAAATGCAACAAGATTTTTGGTTGGAACGCTGGCAAGAAGGCCAGATTGGTTTTCATCAAGACAGAATCAACGGTTATCTGACTCGCTACTTCGCCCGCACCGGTGCACAACAGGGCGGCACCGTGTTGGTCACGCTGTGCGGTAAGAGTCTGGACATGCTGTGGCTTCGTGAGCAAGGTTTTCATGTAGTTGGCGTGGAAATAAGTCCATTGGCCGTGGAGGCGTTTTTCGACGAAAACAAACTGCAACCGGAGATTACGTCCAGCGGAAAATTCCAGCGCTACCATGCCGATGATATCACGCTCTTGTGTGGTGATTTTTTTGACCTTACCGCTGCAGATATCGGTGATGTTGCGGCTGTTTACGATAGGGCGTCACTGATCGCACTGCCGCCAGAGATGCGCACAAACTACGCTGATCATTTAACCAGGCTAGTACCACGTGGCACGCGTGTGTTGCTGGTTACTATGGAGTATCCACAGGAAGAAATGCAGGGTCCGCCTTTCTCTGTGCGAGAATCCGAAGTTCACGGCTTGTATGATAACAATTTCGAGGTTGAGTGCCTGGAGTCAATAGACGTGCTGGCGGAAAATCCGCGCTTTAAGGAGCGTGGCCTGAGTGAGATGATAGAAAGGACGTTTCTGTTGACGCGCAAATAAAATTGGTTGAAGGGGGCTGGACAGGTTAGGATGATCATGTAAACCGGCGTCAAACAAGGGGCAGAGAAGAATCTTTATTTAGATTTGAGGAAGATGTTTTCCGGCCCGAAATTCCCCTGGTGCTCTAAACAAATACATTCTGGAATGTGTTGGTAAAATCCGGTGATCAAGAGACTACATTTTGGTGCCAAATACATCCCCAATCATCTTAATCGTTTCTTTGCTGTCCCATTGGTGGTAGCCACGCACTTTTTTGAGTACCTTCCCTTTGGCGTCAATGAGCAGCGTTAAGGGAATTGTGTTGGCCCCCAACATGTTTTCCATCATTAGCTTTTGATCGGCGTAGTTGGCGAAGGAAACGCCAAGACGCATTAGAAAATTCAGAGCTGCATTGCTGTCGTCATCGGTAGAAATGCCGATAAGATTAAATTGTTTACCGCCGTAGCGTTTGTACAGCCGGTTCAATGATCCCATTTCGGCGCGGCAGGGATCGCACCAGCTGGCCCATACATTGATGATTAGTGGTTTACCACGTAAGTCCGACAGGTGGAGTATATCACCGCCAAAACCGTAGAGTTTTGCCTCGCGTAATACTTGACCTACTTCAACCTCCCCTGGCGTTCGCGCGAAAGCGCACGCGGGATTCAGCAACAGAACTAAAATAATTACTACTGTGGTTTTCATTGCAAAAACTTACTGCTTAAAATTCAAATTATATCTGAAATTTTCCGTCTGAAACAATAAATGTGCTTGATGGGGGAGGATAGATCGGTGGGTCTTACGAGTGTAGTTTGCGTCGACATTATCGACGTGTTGTTACCGGCGTAGGTTGAATGCATCGAATTTGTCCATCAGGTTTGTCGTAATACGCTTATCATTGAATTGCAAAAAGAAAAACAGCGATCTTACAAAATAATAATTGCAGTGTTGTTGAACCCTGCGGAATTAATCACTTCCTGTGGCATTTAGCCGCTTTGAAGGCAAAAAAAAGCACCCCTGAAGGTTCAGGAGTGCTACACAGAGCTGCTTGATCAGTTCGTTATCGGCGTTTTATTTTATTCTTGTGCCTGGAACCGACTTACAGCGGGTTACAAAAGCGTGTCCGGGTTACCACCAAATCGACCGCGCTTCCCGGTGCCACCAGCGAGCCCCCCAAGGGTGACTGGCTTCTGACAATACCGCACGATCTCCGTGTCCGCACAGTGGATACATTACCCACCGTCAATCCTGCACCCGTGATCGCATTTACTGCCGTGGTATAGGTATCACCTACTACATCGGGTACCGTGATCAACGCGGGACCAAGTGATACCACCAGGTCAACGGCGCTACCTTCGACGACGGTGGTGCCGGCACCGGGGCTTTGGCTGATCACGTTACCCGCCGGTACCGTGTTGCTGTTTGCAGTGGTCACGGTTCCGACGACCAGGCCGGCTGCCACAATGGCGCTTTGCGCATCGGCTTGCGCCAATCCCACAACATCAGGGGTGGTCACGGTTACCGGTCCTAATGAGACCACCAGGTCCACAGCGCTGCCTAGTGCAACCGTGGTTCCGGCCACCGGGTTCTGGCTGATGACATCGCCGGCCGGCACTGTCGTGCTGTTGCTGGTGGTAACGGTACCGACAACCAAACCGACGGCAGTAATGGCACTTTCCGCATCCGCTTGCGCCAGTCCAACCACATCAGGCGTAGCAACTGTCGTCGCAGCCGGGCCCGTGGAAACCACCAGGTCTACCGCGCTACCCTGATTAACCGATGTACCTGCAACCGGGTTTTGGCTAATGACATCACCCGCTGCAACGGTATCGCTGCTCGCGGTGGTGACGGTGCCAACGACCAGGCCGGCGCCAGTGATTGCCGTTTCCGCGTCGGTTTGTGTTAAACCCACAACATCGGGTACCGACACAGTCACCGGCGTGCCGGCAATGACCAGATTCACCACGCTGCCCAACGCAACCAGCGTACCGGCCACCGGATCGGAACTGATCACTGATCCCGCGGGCACTGTTGTGGAGTCCTGAAAAGTAATGGTGCCTACCACCAGTCCGTTATCGGTAATGGCAGTTTCTGCCGCCGTTTGGGTTAGATCTTCCAGTACCGGTGTTGTAACCAGGCTGTTGCCGTTCGGGCCGCTGGAAATGACAAAGTTCACCGAACTGCCATTAGCCAGCGACGTGCCGGCAGGTGGGTTTTGACTGATAACGTCGCCAGCCGGAACCGTGGTACTGATTTGCGTATTGACGATTAAAGGCGTCAAGCCCGCGTCGCTAACCGCGTTGCGCGCCGCCGACAGGGTCTGACCCACGGTATCCGGCGTGGTGATTAACGCGGTGGTAAATGGACCGGATGACACCACCAGATCAACGGCGCCCGTTGTGTCATTGATGGACTGCGATAATACGTAGCCCGAGGGCACAACATTATTCCCTTTGCTGGTAATGTTGCCAACGGTATTACCACTCGCTGTGATGGCCGCTTCGGCATCGGTCAGTGACAGATAAGCCACTGCGGGAGCGCCCGTGGTGCTCGGCCCGGTGGATTCCACCAGGTCTACATACCAACCCACACGGTTCGGCGTGCCCGGCACGTAGTTTTGCGCAATGACACTACCGGCGGGAACGGTGGGGCTTGATCCAAATGTGGTGGTCCCTTGCTGCAATCCCACTGCTGACAACGCAGCCGCCGCATCAGTAGTGGTCATGCCGCGCACGTCAGGGGTTGTTACCGGCGCGCCGGTTGGTGTGTCCACCACAAAAACATTGACCGTATCACCGGCGGACGCACCATCGCCGGGATTGGGGTCCGTAGCCGCGACATTACCCCAGGCGTCCAGATTGGAGATAGTGACAAACACGTTCGGTGTCAATCCGGTATTGGTCATTGCCGTGGTCATATCTGCTTGTGTATAACCATTCAAATCCGGAACGATACGTACATTCGGATCCGGCTGTGCGGTACTGTTCGCGGTCCAGCGAATCTTGTTAACGAGCCAGTTGTAACTGTTCGTTTCCTGGATAGTGCCAGTGTCAGCCGAATCGTAATCGGCACTGCTTTGAGTCAGTACAATGCGGCCAGGACCGTATTGACCCTGCAATCCATACACGATGGTGCCAAGGTCAACGGCGTTGATATCAAGCACCGGTGAAAGCGCGGGATCCCAGCTCGAGAAATAGCCGTAAGTAATCGTGAAATCGGGACCAATGCCATCGGTGAGCCCTGTCACCGGAAGAACATTGACCGGCGCAATAGGGCTTATGCCAAACCCACTGTTCGGTATGAAACAGACGGTACCATTGGCACAGGTATAGCGTATGCCGCGCTGCCCCGTGATCAAGCCATCGGGATTCGTGGTGGTGGTGATATAGCCTTCCCAGACCACGCCACCGCCGCTGGCGAGAAAAGGATAAATGCGGGTTTTCCAATCAATATCGTATTGCCAGTCCTGTGTATTTTGTGGAATCACGAGGACGTCATAGTTATTGATGAGATCCGCGGTACTTAACAAACGGTAATCAACCCAGGCAGGACGGTCGACCTTACCCGATAAATCACCGTTAGCGAAAACTGTATTTGTTGCCTGGTTACCGGCCAGGACACCGCCGGCTGCCAGTACCCGAACATCAGCTTGCGCGGGGGTTGCAATCGAAGTAAATGTAAACAACGCAAACAACAGACTCACTGCAGAAAACAATGTCGTCCTGCAAAGTGCAAATTTTTGCAATTTCATAATGCTTACCTGGTGATGTGAGTGAAAGAAAATAGCGAAGTGCGGCATACTAACACTGTGTTTTAGTACAGACCAGACATTTTCCTACAACGTTGCACGGAAAATTCTTATATTGTCATAGGAATATATATTACTTTTGTTTACGTTTTTTTTATAATGGCTAAATTGTCAACGTTTCTGATTACTTTCAAGTCGATTGTTTGTGTCGGCGGCATTCCAATATCACCGACGCGTAATACGCATGATTTAAATATTCAAACGAATAACATGCGAAGGTTTATGTAATCTTCTAGCTAACATAAAGAAAATATAAAAAATCCGCCTAGGTTTCGTGACAGTGAAAAAATGCGAGCCAATTGGGTAAAATAATTTGTAGAAAATGTGACGAAGAGGTTCCGGTACGGTTACGTTAACTGCTGAGGTTCAGCCATTAGCTGTATCGTCGAGGGCTCTGTTCTACTGCGTTGTCTTTTACCTTATAGCCAACAACTGCTCATGGTGAATTAGCCGCTATCGTTTGTTACCGATTTCCCGTCATAGGGTAAAGAAAAAGACAAAAAAGACAAAAATGAGAACACTTATAGCTAAACTGGAATCTGCCCGCATTGAATCAATGGATATCAACAATGCGTTCGACTTGAGCTTGTTCCAATTGCCCCACGGCCACTACGAATTAGTGGTGTTCATGAAATTGCAGTTCTTTTTCAAAGACAGTCATCCGCACCGTTGGGAACGACACGAACAAGATCAGTTTATCCATGAATGGCAAAACGTCATTCACGACGTTTGGGGCAATAAAATCATCCATTCCCTGCCGGCTGGAAATACGGTGAGGTTGACGTTTGATTTTCATATCCAGAAAGGCGGCTGGATGTTTGACCACTGGGAAATCACGGTTACCAAAATCGCGCCTGAGGAATTCAAGGTCAGTTATATAGACCCGGACTGGAATAATGTTCATCTGGATAGTGAAGATTTAACCTATGTTGGCAGGCAGCGTGGCGCTATCCACGAGTTTGGCCACATGATTGGTCTGCCGGATGAGTATCATAACAGCCGGCATATTGTCGATTTAAAAAGTATTATGCATAGTGGCGAAGAGATACGTGAGCGGCACTATGGCCTTTTTACAGATTGGGTTGAACGTACACTTGCCAGTACTGGGATAGAAATCAGCTGATTTCGCCCGTTGATCGTCAGAAAAGCGTTGGGCGCACTTTATTATTAACCTGAAGAAAAGCGGCTGGGCGGCTGTCGTTTTGTAA
>JASFOJ010000104.1:0-16117 GCA_050116575.1 Gammaproteobacteria bacterium
GTTTATGACTGGTTTCCCGGCAACGGGTTCATTGGCAGTTTACTGGGCCGAGAAGGATTGTCGGTGACCGGTATAGCAGACAACACGCCAAAGCCCAATCAAATTGCGTCTTTTTACGACCCCGATTATTACCGTTTTCAAAACCGCGGCGATCTCAGCTCCTCCTGTGACCTGGTTTTGGCGTCATGGGTGCCTTCGCAGGTCAATCCAACGCCCGACATCCTGACGCTCGATCCCAGGCTGATCGCCTACATTTACACGGAACATGTCAATGCGGACAACGGCCAGCGCCAAACCGGCACTGACGATATGTTTGATGATTTAAAGGGTCGGTATGTGTTGGTCGACTCCTGGACCGTCACCCGTCCCAAGGACCTTTTGCACGAGATCTGGCCGGACATGACACCCAACATCGAAGAAACACGGATTACCAAAGTGTACGCAGCCGCTGATTTGACGGTGGAAAAAATCCCGTCAGTTACTGACAGCGAATCCTATGACTGGGAGAAGGAACTGCAAATGGCAACCCTGGCCCTGGAAGCCAAACAGGAACTGCGTTCCCGTGGCATGGGGGTTTAACGCTTTGGATACCGCGGGTTTTCCCTCTGTTAAACATTGGCACTGAGCCCTCGTAAACATGTCAGCACCCGCCTTGTCACCAACGCTCGCCACGCTCGCGGTATTCGCCGAAGACGATGCAAACCATGATATTGCGGCGCAACTGGCCCAGCGATTAGGCGCATCACTATTCGGTAAAGATGCGACAACAGACGATATCCCGTTTTTACTGGTTGTCGCCACCCACCCGGTTCATGACTACCGGTTGGAACTACATTTTCCCCGCAGCAAACTGGCGCCTGTTTGTGTCGATTTTCAAAGTGACCAGTTAAAGTACCGGCAACAATTCGGGGGTGGCCGACGCCAACCCATTGCTCGCGCCATGGGTCTTAAAAAAGGTATCCATCCCGCGATTGTAGACGCAACGGCCGGCCTGGGCCGAGACGCCTTTGTGCTGGCAGCTTTGGGGTGTGACGTTTATATGGTGGAACGCAACCCCGTAATCCACGCTCTGCTCGAAGACGGTTTGCGGCGTTTAGAAAAAATAAGTGGCGGGACACTGGCAAAACGGTTACACCTCTATTACGCGGACAGCGCCCAATGGCTGCAAAGCCGACAACAGCCTGTTGATATTATTTACCTGGACCCCATGTATCCGCACCGCACCAAAAGCGCATTGGTGAAAAAGGAAATGCGTATATTGCGCTCTTTGGTGGGAGATGACCTGGATGTGCCCGCGCTGCTCGACACCGCGCTGACCGCCGCCCGCAACCGGGTAGTGGTAAAACGGCCGAAAACAGCACCCGCCATCAGCGATATCAAGCCTTCACACTGCATCGAATCCCGCAAAACGCGTTACGATGTGTACCTGACATCGGCTGACGCCGCGAATGGCGCCAGTGCTCAAAACTAAATTAAGGAAAGAAACAAACTGCACAAGCCCGCCGTACTTTGTTTATACGTTTATACGACTTGTTAACACGACTCATCAACAAGACGTCAACGCGGCAGGCTCATGCAGTTTGCAGGATATGACCATTAATGGAAAAACGTCTTCGGGACTGTCGATTATGCCGCTTCGACAGCCAGGTTCAAGGCTTCCATTAATTCATTGGCGCCAAACGGCTTGGTCAGGCATTTTTCCGCGCCTGCGTCGATAACAGCTTCTACCGTGCCGTTACCCGGGAATCCGGTCATACCAATAACACGAATGGAACGTGTTGCCGGCGTTTCCTTGATAAAACGACATACTTCAATGCCATCGATACCGGGCATGCGAATATCCAGCAAAATGACATCAGGATTGAAGCTATGGATCTTGCTGCCGGCAGCAAAACCGTTCTTTGCCGTTTCTATTTGAATATTTTCATCAATGCTGCTGATAACATCCTTCAGCGTTGACACGAACTGATCGTTGTCATCGACAATCAGGATACGCAGTGCTTCGTTTTCCGGGCGGAACAGAGTCAAGCCGCGTTCCTTGGCAAAGCGTTCCACTTCTTCCATGGTAAAACGACGATGACCGCCTGCGGTTAACATGGCGTCCAACATGCCTTTTTGCGCCCATTGACGCACCGTTACCGGGGATACCATTAAGAGTTCTGCAACTTCATTTGGAGCCAAATATGCTTTTGTGTTCATGATAGTCTACCTTCATCTCATGCTGTTAATAATAATTTCAACTACTTATTTTCCCCATTTCTTCGCGTACAATGCCCTTAATGCCTGTTTTTAGTTCTTAAAACCTTTAAAGCTGTTCTAGCTGTTATTGCTGTCGTTAAAGTTATTGTGATCCGCCTCCCGGCAGCATTTATCTTTAACCAATTCTTTTCAATCAACCGTTGATCAAATCCCTCTACTGCAACCATTGATCATAATGATTACTCAGTATTCCCGCTAACGGATTTTCATCTTAAACCGTTGCTTACTCCAGCCGTGCACTTTGTCGTGTGCTTCGATGTAAACCACCGAAACGTTGGCGGGGATTTTCACGTCCCCCAGGCTGCGGGTAAAGGGTTGTTCATTAACGTGTGGATGATATAGCGTTCTGGTTCCCAACTCCTTGCCGTCTTTGGTCACCACCCGCCATGCATCGGCGTAATGATCCCAACCACTGTCAGCGTGCTTCAGGGTTACATGAAACACCCAGCCGCCACGCTGTTTTTCCGCTTTGGCATCGACAATCTGGACTTCACCGGCATGAGCCACACTCATCCCCGCCAGCAAAAACCCAAATATGATCGTTGCGAACTTCCTGAGTAAACCAAACTTTACCGAATGTATTGTTAACTCTTTTAACATATCTGCAATTCAATCTGGTTTTGAAATTTATAAAACAATCCTGATCACCACCTGCAGAACAACCAGGGCATACAGGCCCGCCAACACATCGTCCAGCATAATTCCCAGGCCTCCTCCAAGGCGCTGATCAACAGCGCGTATGGGCCACGGTTTGGCGATATCAAAAAAACGAAACAGGACAAACCCGATAACCATCCATAACCAGCCCGGCGGCGCCGCGGTCATTGTTATCAAAAATCCGATGATCTCATCCCACACAATGGCCGGGTCATCGTGTACACCCATTTGCCTCGCGGCAACACCACAGATCCAGATACCGGCAACCAGGCCTGCCAATACGATAAAAATGTATTGCCAAACCGGCAATCCGTTGCTCAACAAAACGAGGGGAACCGCAACCAGCGTTCCGGCGGTACCCGGCGCCCTGGGCGCCAATCCACTTCCCAAACCAACAGCTAACCAATGAACCGGGTTACGTTTATCTATCTTTCCCTTTTGTTGATTTCGCGAATCAGACAATCGATCGGTATTAGCCATTGGCCATATGAAATGTACTTAAATAGTAGTAATAGATGCAATCAATTAAAACGTTCAAAACGAACATTTTACAAAAATTTTACATTACTGTGACATTTTTGAAAGGACAAGATATTTTTATTATTCAATAAGTTATAAATTTTATTCGAAGAATTCGTTGGATAATTGGCTATTATACACGAGGCCGCGACGGAAACATTAAGATTCGCTGAAATGTTCGTAGCCCCTGCGTTGAACCGTAAGTAATGCGCCGTTTTTCCTGAATCGCGAACCCGGTGTTTGTTCAATTTGGCCAATTACAGTTACATCTACACTAAGGTGCTGTTGTATGGCTTCAAGGGCCTGGCACTTTTCGGCCGGCACGGTAAAACAAAGTTCGTAATCATCGCCGCCGGCAATAATCAGGTTTTGCGTATCAACGGTTGTCTGCAGTTGTTTTAACGTTTTGGATACGGGAATTTGCTCAAGGTCAATCGTGGCCCCCACATTAGCGGCGGTTAGCAGGTGATCCAGATCAGCAGCGAGGCCATCGGAAATGTCGATCACCGCTGTGGCTACATTCCTTAGCGCTATTCCCAGTCCAACCCTTGGCACGGGCCGGTTAAGTCTGTTCATGATTAATTGTTGCTGATCGACAGGCAAATTAATTTCGCGGTATTGCGACATCCGTGGTTGCAGCAACTGCAAGGCAAGTGCGGCATCGCCCAACTGCCCGGAAACGAAAATCCTGTCGCCGGGTTTTGCGCCGCTGCGTGTCAATGCCTGACCTTTCGGCACCAGCCCCATGACCTGAACGCTGACGGTTAACGGCCCCCGGGTGGTATCGCCGCCGATCAGTTGCACGTTATATTGCTCGGCCAGCGTAAAAAAACCGTCGCAAAATTGTTTCAGCCAGTTTTCGTTTACCGCGGGTACAGTCAGCGCCAACGTTGCCCAGGCAGGTTCCGCTCCCATGGCAGCCATGTCGCTCAGGTTAACGGCCAATGATTTATAGCCAATGTCAAAGGGGTTGGTATCACCGGGGAAATGAACGTTCTCCACGAGTGTGTCCACCGCGCTCACCAGTTGATAACCGTCGGGAATAGTCGTAACCGCGGCATCATCACCGATACCCAACACCACATCGTCGCGACACCGGGCGCGGTGCTTGAAATAGTGATCGATCAGTGAAAATTCTGCGTTTGTCGAATCTGTCATGGTGATCATGACCGTGGCAGGCAGCCGGTTTATGAAGTCTTTTTGGCGGCAACTTCCGTGGCACGCAGCTTTTTAGCCGCATTGTCGAGAATACTGTTGACGTATTTATATCCGTCTTCGGCCCCGAAAATTTTGGCCAGTTCCACCGCTTCGTTGATTACCACCCGGTAAGGAATATCCGGCCGCTGCTGCAATTCATAGACTCCAACCCGCATAATCGCGCGTTCCACCGGGTCGATCTCGCTAAACGGCCGGTCGAGATAGGCATGAATATGGCTGTCAACATCATCAATGTGCGCGGGAATCTTATGCAGCAATTCCTGAAAATATTTATAATCAACTTTCGACAGGTCGTGCTCCAACACGAACTTTTGATCGATGTCCGACAAATTCACACCGGTCATTTCCCACATATAAAGAGCTTGTATGGCGCGTTTTCGGGCCAACGAACGGGGTTTACTCATATTGATCTGTCACTGTATGTTTCAATTTGCCGGTTAGCTATTGCGTCCGGACTGGCATTGGTACCGGCGGACAAACTCGCGCGTTACCACGCATCGATTGCCATCGGTATCGTTTAGTCCAGCCCGCGCAACAGATTAACCATTTCAATGGCGGACATGGCCGCGTCTACACCTTTGTTCCCGGCTTTTGTGCCGGCACGCTCAATTGCCTGTTCAATCGTGTCGACGGTCAACACGCCAAACGCCACTGGGACGTCCTGTTGCAGTGATACGCTGGCAAGTCCCTTGGCGCACTCACCGGCCACGTATTCAAAGTGCGGTGTCCCACCACGAATGACTGCACCCAACGCGATAATAGCATCGAACTGTTTTTTGCTGGCGATACGCTGAACCGCCAACGGCATCTCAAAGGCGCCTGGTACATAAACAACCTGTAAATCATTGTCGTCGGCACCGTGGCGCTTTAAGGTATCGATAGCGCCTTTCAACAGGCTCTCCACGATATAACCATTGAATCTGGACGCCACCAGACAAAATTGCGCGCCCTGGATCGTTAATTCGCCTTCAAATGTCGTAATGTTATTCATTGTTGTTCCATCTATTTGCTCTAGTATCAATACAGTATCGTGAAAACCACCAAGTCAGTACGCGATTGCAATATTTAAAAAGGTAATATTTTCTGCGGCGATCAGGTGTTATCACTCTTTATCGCTGCTCACGTATTCCACCACTTCCAGCCCGAACCCCGACAAACCATGAATCCGCTTGGGAGCGCTCATGACACGCATTTTACGCACTCCCAGGTCCAGCAGAATTTGCGCGCCGGTACCGTAGGTGCGTAGATCGGTGCTGGGTTCGCGGTGGGGGGGTGTCTCGCCCCGGTCTTCCATTTGATAATGCTCCACCTGCCGCACAATATCCTCTTTCTCGCCCGGATAGCTCAGCAACACCAGCACACCCTGACCGTTTTCTTCGATGCGGCGCATAACATCATCCAGCGGCCAGCCAGTGTCTTGGCGCTGTATGCGCAGCACGTCGTTCAAATAGTGGGGCATGTGTACACGCACCAGGGTGGGCTGAGAAGGTTTGACATTACCTTTAACCAACGCAAAATGCACCTGGTTGTCGATGCGATCACGGTAGGTATGCAGCCGAAAGTCGCCAATGTGATTTTTAAGCTGGCATTGCGCCACCCGTTCCAGGCTTTTTTCCGTGGACAGGCGGTAACGAATGAGATCCGCGATAGTACCGATTTTCAAATCAAACTCTTTGGCAAACGCTTCAAGATCCGGGCGGCGCGCCATGGTGCCATCCTCGTTGAGGATTTCCACAATGACGCTCGCCGGTTCCAGTCCTGCCAGTCGCGCCAGATCACAACCGGCTTCGGTATGACCGGCCCGCGTCAACACGCCACCGGGCTGCGCCATGATGGGAAATATATGACCCGGTTGTACAATATCCGCCGCCGTTGCATGGGGCGCTACCGCGGCCTGGATGGTGGTAGCGCGATCCGCCGCCGATATCCCGGTGGTGACGCCTTTGGCCGCTTCTATTGAAATGGTGAAATTAGTGCCAAAGGTTGCATTATTGTTGTTAACCATTAACGGCAGCTGCAGTTGCTGGCAACGCTCCCGGGTGAGGGTCAGGCAAATCAAGCCTCTTCCGTAACGGGCCATGAAATTAATATCCACGGCACGCACATGACTTGCGGCCATGACAAGATCGCCTTCATTCTCACGATCTTCATCGTCCATCAGGATGACCATTTTCCCCTGACGGATATCGTCAATTAATTGTTCCGGTGTATTTAGCTCCATGAATCGATCACTCACCGCTTCCAGATAATAAATCGTTACTTGATAAAGCCATTATTTGAGAAAACCATTATTTGAGAAACCCTTTATTTAAGAAAACCATGCTGCGCCAGAAATGTTTCGTCGATGGCCGATGGGGCTTTGTCCGCCGCCTTGTCGCCCAACAGCAAGCGTTCCAGATAACGGGCAATCACGTCCACTTCCAGGTTTACTTTATGGCCGGGTTCATAACCGGCCATGGTGGTTTCCTGCAACGTATGCGGCACGATGTTCAGCTCAAATTCGCTGCCTGCTACGGCATTAACGGTTAAACTGATACCATCCACGCAGATGGAGCCTTTTTCCGCAATATACCGGGCGAGATTGTCCGGCGCCTGAACTACAAAGCGCTCTGAGCGGCCGTCGCTCCAGCGCTTTACGACCTCACCCACGCCATCCACGTGGCCACTGACCAGGTGCCCGCCCAGCCGGGTGGTAGGTGTCAACGCCAGTTCCAGGTTCACCTGTTCACCAGGTTGCCAACGCCCCGCCGTGGTCCGGGACAAGGTTTCACCGGACACGTCGGCGACAAACCCCTGTTGCAGTTTTTCAACCGCGGTAAGGCAAATGCCGTTCACCGCAACACTGTCCCCCAGGGACAGGTCCGCCACCGGCAGTTTGCCGGTATCCAGGGTAACGCGCATATCATTGCCGCGCTGCTGCAATGCAGCAATACGTCCAACGCTTTGTATGATGCCAGTAAACATCGCAACGGTATCTATTACATAGTGGTTATGGTTTTGGATGAGCAATGATACGCCAATCCGGCCCAATCTGGCGAGTATCGGCAATATCCAGTTGGATTTTTTCCGCCATGGAGCGCACCCCCGGCAAATGAAAAGCTCCTTTTGCGTCATCTCCCATCAAACTGGGCGCCATGTACAGGACCAGTTCATCCACCAGGCCTCGCGAGATCGCCGAACCATTTACGGCGGGACCGGCTTCGATCATAACCTCGTTGAACTCCCGACTGGCCAGATCCCTCATCACCGCTTCCAGATCCACCGTCTGCTCGTCGCCGCCCACTTTTACCACTTGCGCTCCGGCAGCTTCCAGTTCACCGACACGTCGTTCGTGGTCGTGGATGTTGCATGCGGTATAGATTAGCGTGGTACCGGGTAATGACAGCATTTTGGCATCGCCCGGCATGCGCAGCCGGCTGTCCAGTACTACCCGCACCGGTTGATCGGCATCGGTAAACGCTGCCATGGCGTCGTCGTCCGCGGATAACCGCACATTCAACGACGGATCATCCGCCAACACCGTGCCAATCCCCGTCATAATTACTGAACTGCGTGCCCGCCAGGTCTGAACGTCCTGCCGCGCCAACTCACTGGTAATCCATTGACTTTCACCGGATGCCATGGCGGTGCGACCGTCCAGACTCATGGCGACTTTACAACGCACATAAGGCAACTGCCGGCGCATACGCTTAATAAAACCGGGATTTAGCGGTTCAGCCTGTTCCCGCAGCAATCCGTGCTCCACGGCAATGCCCGCTTGCGTCAGTTTTTCCGCGCCCTTGCCGGCCACTTTTGGATTGGGATCCAGTCCCGCGATGACGACTCTGGTGACACGGGCATCAATCAACGCATCAACACAGGGCGGTGTGCGGCCGTAATGGCAGCACGGTTCCAGGGTAACATAGGCCGTGGCACCCGCAGCACCGGCCCCCGCTTTGTCGAGGGCAACAACTTCCGCGTGGGGACCACCGGCCCGCTGATGCCAGCCTTCTCCCACAATGGCATCATCTTTTACGATAACGCAACCCACGCGCGGGTTAGGGTCCGTGGTAAACAGGCCATTGACGGCCAGCTCTATGGCTCTCGCCATATAGCGGCGATCCTGTTCACCACTCACTTTTTGGAATCCTTGTCGTCGATCAGGTCAAGTTGCAGTTTTTTCAGTTCAGGGGTGGGCAGTTTTTCCAGGCGTTCGATTTCTTCCCGGAAGGCATTGACGTCCTCGAAACTGCGGTAGACTGAAGCGAACCGGACATAGGCAACCTGGTCCACGGATTTCAATGCCTCCATTACCCATTCGCCCAGTTGCTCCGCTTTTATTTCCCGGTCACCGGCACCGCGCATCGTTTTTTTGATCTGGTTAACGAGCCCCTCTACCGCTTCGGACTCCACCGGCCGCTTTTCCAGCGCGCGTACGATACCGGTACGAAGTTTGTCTTCGTTAAAAGGCTCGCGCCGGCCGTCGTTCTTGACGATCTGCGGCATCACCAGTTCGGCGGTTTCAAAGGTAGTAAAACGTTCGCTGCAGCTCAGGCATTCACGGCGCCGGCGCACGACATAGCCGTCATCCGCCAGCCGCGAATCAATGACTCTGGTTTCTTCCGCTTCACAAAAAGGACATCGCATCGAAATGACTCACTATCGTAATACCCCGCTATTTAAAACAGGTTGTGTGTTGTCCAGGAGCGCAATAGCCGACTCTGATTCCTGCGATAACGGGGTAAACTATTATCAACGAATACCAACAATTAATTAACAACGACAATAGTACTAACCACAATAGCAAATAATTCGATGAAAGGCATAGCTTTTTATAGTTTCTAATAACTTCCTGATCGCTTTTAGCAGCGCTTAATAATCATGAGGCTTTGCATGATTACACCGCATTGACGTTAGACACTACACTAGCCTTTATATACCGGCAGGCGTTTGCAGATTTCCAGCACCTGCCCTTTGACCCGTTCAATGGTGGCTTCATCGTTAATGTCATCAAGCACATCACAAATCCAGCCGGCCAGTTCACGGGCTTCGGCGTCCTTGAATCCCCGCGTGGTCATCGCCGGCGTACCGATACGCAAACCGCTGGTGACAAACGGCGACTGAGGATCGTTGGGTACACTGTTTTTGTTGACCGTGATATTGGCCCTGCCCAGTGCAGCATCGGCATCTTTACCGGTGATACCCTTATCAATGAGGTCCACCAGGAACAGGTGATTATCGGTACCGCCGGAGACAATCTTGTGACCGCGTTCGATCATGACTTCTGCCATGATACGTGCATTAGTCACCACCTGTTGCTGATATTCCTTGAAGCCCGGCTCCAGGGCTTCCTTGAACGCCACCGCCTTGGCGGCAATGACATGCATTAACGGTCCGCCCTGGGTACCGGGAAACACCATGGAATTGAGTTTTTTCTCGAGGTCCGGGTTGGACTTGGCCAGAATCAGACCGCCGCGCGGACCCCGCAGGGTTTTGTGGGTGGTGGTGGTGGTCACATCGGCGATCTGTACCGGACTGGGATAAACACCCGCGGCAACCAGACCGGCAACATGGGCCATATCAACGACCAGGTAGGCGCCCACTTTATCCGCAATGTCTCGAAAACGCTGCCAGTCCACCACCCGGGAATAGGCACTGAAACCACCGATAATCATTTTCGGTTTGTGTTCCATGGCCAGCGCTTCAACTTCGTCATAGATAATTTCACCGGTATCATCGCTGATGCCGTATTGCACCGCGTTAAAAATTTTGCCGGAGAAATTGACTTTTGATCCATGGGTCAGGTGTCCGCCGTGGGCCAGGCTCATGCCCAGAATCGTATCGCCCGGCTGCAACAGCGCCAGATAGACAGCGGCGTTGGCCTGCGAGCCGGAATGGGGCTGCACGTTGGCGTAATCGGCGTTAAACAACTGTTTAACGCGGTCGATAGCCAGTTGTTCGGCGATATCCACGTACTCGCAGCCGCCGTAATAACGCTTGCCGGGATAACCTTCAGCGTATTTGTTGGTGAGCACCGAACCCTGCGCCTCCATGACCCGCGGGCTGGTGTAATTTTCCGACGCAATGAGTTCAATGTGTTCTTCCTGACGTTTCTGTTCGCTCTCGATGGCGTTCCACAGTTCTTCGTCAAAACCGGCGATGGTCATATCTTTAGTAAACATAATTAAAATACTCTACGTTAAATTGATTACGGTTAAACGGATTTAAATGCGTTACGTTCAAGTTTCCTTAAAGGCCCATGATTGTCGCAAGCGGCCCCTTCGTTCCAGGCCACGAATCATTGTTGTTTTTGTTGTTGACGTTGTGACCGACTAAGCGGCGGGCAATGCCGCCAAACGGAAGTTTTGCTGTTGTTGGCGAACACTTTCGGGTTCGCTTGTTATCGTTTGGAGTTTTTGTACGCCGTTCCGGATTTTGTTCCGGCTGTTGCCCTGGCGTTTGTTCTTGTTCCCAAGCTCCGCGTGGGAACACATGATACTTTCTTTAACACAACTCGCCTTTGCTCGTTCCCACGCTCCGCGAGGGAACGAACGCACGGCAATTTCTTCAGGACATTTAGGGCAAATCGCCCTCGCCTTCCACGGCACCTTCTTTTTGCACCGGCATCAAATCCATTCTGCTGACACCCAGTATGACTGCGGCGGTGCTGGCCACGTAAATCGAGGAATAGGTTCCCACCACGATGCCGATAATCAGTGCGGTGGCAAAACCGTGTATGATTTCGCCGCCTACAATGAAAAGGGCAATCAGCACCAGCAAGGTGGTAAACGATGTCATCAAAGTACGGGAAAGCGTTTGATTCAACGAGGCATTGGTAATTTCCAGCGTGCTACCTTTGCGGATTTTACGGAAATTTTCACGAATCCGGTCAAATACCACAATGGTGTCATTGAGCGAATAGCCGATAACCGCCAGGCAGGCCGCCAATACCGTTAGGTCAAAACCCAGCCCCAGGATAGAAAATACACCCAACGTGATCGTCACGTCATGAAACAGCGCAATGACAGAGCCAAGGGCAAAACGCCATTCGAAACGGAAAAACACGTAAATAAAAATACAGATCAACGCATAGAGGACCGCCAGCCCGCCGTCATTGGCCAGCTCGTCACCCACCTGCGGACCCACAAACTCAACCCGGCGCAGGTCGATCTTGTCTTGGGTGGCTTTTTGCAGCATTTCGGTGACGCGGGTACTTAGCGCCGAATCATTTTCATCACCTTCCGGCGCGATACGCACCAGCACATCGCGCGAGGTGCCGAAATGCTGGACAACCGCATCCGGAAATCCGCCGCTGGCCAGGGTATCCCTCACTTGTTTTAAGTCCACGGGCTGGGAATACCCCAGTTCAATGAGGGTACCGCCGGTAAAATCAAGGCCGAAATTAAGACCTTTGACAAACAGCGAAGTTACCGAACCCAGAAACAAAATAGCCGACAGGGCCAACGCGATATAGCGCTTACCCATAAAATCGTAATTTGGTACTTTCTTAAATAGCCGCATGAGCAATCCAGTGTTTGTTATTCATGACTAAATGGACAATTTATCCAGGCGTTTGCCACCGTAAAGCAGATTAACCACGGCGCGCGTACCGACAATCGCTGTGAACATGGACGTGGCGATACCGATGGACAATGTAATCGCAAATCCCTTAATGGGTCCCGAGCCAAATCCAAACAGGATAATCGCAGCGATCAACGTGGTGATATTGGCGTCCGCAATGGTGGAAACCGCCTTGGAATAACCAGCGTGAATACTGGCCTGCGGGCTGTTGCCGTTGCGTATTTCTTCTCGAATACGTTCAAAAATCAGCACATTGGCATCTACCGCCATACCCACGGTTAACACGATACCGGCAATACCCGGTAACGTCAGCGTCGCCTGCAACATGGAAAGCACCGCCACAATAACAACCACGTTAAGCAGCAGCGCCAGGTTGGCAATCATGCCAAACCCCTTGTACCACACAGCCATGAAAATCAGCACCAGCACGAAGCCGATAATCACCGACTCTGTACCCTGATCGATGTTTTGCTGTCCCAGGCTGGGCCCGATAGTGCGTTCTTCCACCACATCGATAGGCGCGGCCAGGGAGCCTGCGCGTAACAGCAATGCCAGGTCGCGTGCTTCCCGGGTGCTGTCCAGGCCGGTAATCATAAAGCGCTTGCTCAGCTGATCCTGAATGCGGGCGATGTTAATGACTTCCTCGACTTTGCGCCGGGTCTTGATAACTTTACCGTCGACTTCGCGGGTATCAACCTTGCTTTCGATGTATACCACAGCCATCAGTTTTTTGATGTTTTCGCCGGTAACACGGCTGAAAATACTGGCGCCCTGCCCGTCCAGGGTAATAAACACCGCTGGTCCGCCACCTTGCTGGTCGATACCGGACGAGGCATCAATAATATAGTCGCCCGTCAGCATGACCCGGTTTTTTAACAACGCATATCCGCCACCGCGCTTTTTATAAAGCTTATAACCGGCCGGCACGTGACCATTAACCGCTTCCTGCACATTGTGGGTTTCATCCGCCAGGCGGAATTCCAACGTCGCGGTGGCCCCCAGAATCTCTTTGGCGCGGGCGGTATCCTGAACGCCGGGCAACTCGACAACGATCCGGTCCTTGCCCTGTTGCTGAATCACCGGTTCGGCAACACCCAGTTCATTGACGCGGTTACGTAACGTGGTGATATTCTGCTTCAGTGCCAGCTTGCGGACTTCGCTTTTTTCCCGTTGCGTCATGGTGGCGAGCAAATAAAAGTCACCATCTTCCTCATAGCTACTGTATTGAAGATCCGGATAATCGTTGTTCAGCGACTCCTCCGCCTGGGTACGAGTTTGGGCATCGTTAAAGCGTATCTCCACGCCGTCGGTTTTACCGGCCGGTAGCTGGTGATGATCAATACGCGTGTAACGCAGATGGTTTTCGCGCAACTTGGTGCGAAAATCACTGATATACCGTTCTTCCGCCTGGGTAATGGCGGCATCAACATCCACTTCCATCAGGAAGTGCACGCCACCCCGCAAGTCCAGCCCCAGATACATCGGTAGCGCGTTGATGGCCAGCAGCCAGTCCGGTGTCCTGGGCGCCAGGTTTAATGCGGTAACATAGTCACTGCTTAGCTGCTGCCGCACAACATCAATGGCCTTGAGTTGCGCTTCGGTATCGGAAAACCGCACCAGGAGTTTGTTGTTTTCCAGGTCTATGGATTTGAACTTGACGTCGTTGTTTTTCAGCGCGGTGCGCACGGATTCCTGGGTCGCCAGACTAATTTCCACGCCGCGCTGCGCAGACACCTGCAACGCCGGGTCTTCGCCGTACAGGTTGGGCACGGCGTAAATCACGCCAACAATGAGGACGACGAGTACCAGCAGGTATTTCCACAAAGGATATTGATTGATTTGCATGAACAGTCCGGTCTTGTTTTAGATGTCGTGTCGTATGAACTTGTTTGTGTTGGTTTAGTCTTTTGATTCCTTGGCCTTGCCTTTAAACGTCCCCTTGGGAACCAGCGATGCCACGGCATTGCGCTGTACCTTCACTTCGGTGCCTTCGGCAATTTCTACAGTAAGAAAACTCTCGCCCACGTCGTTAACACGGCCCAGTAACCCGCCGTTGGTGACGACCTCGTCGCCTTTGGCCAGCGCTTCCACCATTTGCTTGTGTTCCTTGGCGCGCTTGGCCTGGGGCCGGATCAATAAAAAATAAAACAACACGAAAATCAGAATCAGCGGAATAAATCCCATTAAACCGCCTTCAGGTGGCGCTCCCGCGCCGTCAGCCGCCCACGCATTGGAAATAAAAAAGCTCATATTCAGTGGTTCCTTTATTGTTGCTTGTCTGTGTGTTTCGTTTTGATCGTATACGATACGGCTATGACGAAGGTTTGTTGGTGTCTACTACCTGGCCATCAAGCGGGCGCTATTATTACATATATCACTGACTTATTGCATAGCTATGTCGCGGTTTGGTTTAGATTTAACCAATTTATGCCGGTTCACGGTGTTGGTAAAACGTGTCAATAAACGCCGCTAACCGCCCGTTTTCAATAGCATCGCGCAGGCCATGCATTAGCTCTTGATAATAATAGAGATTGTGAATAGTGTTGAGGCGGGAACCGAGAATCTCACCGGTCTGGTCCAGATGACGTAGATAGGCACGGGAATAATTACGGCAGGTATAACACTGACAGCCGGCATCCAGCGGTTGGGTATCGTCACGATAACGGGCGTTGCGGATTTTCACTTCGCCATAGCGGGTAAACAGGTGGCCGTTGCGGGCGTTGCGGGTGGGTAATACACAGTCAAACATGTCCACGCCCCGGCGCACTGATTCCACGATGTCTTCGGGGCGCCCCACCCCCATCAAATAACGGGGTTTATCCGCCGGCAGTTGGGGCGTGGTGTGATCGAGGATCCTGATCATATCCTCCTTGGGCTCGCCCACGGATAAGCCGCCTATGGCATATCCATCAAAGCCGATTTTCAACAGGCCCTGTAACGATTCGTCGCGTAAATGGGGAAACATGCCGCCCTGCACGATACCGAACAGCGCCGCCGTATTATCCCCGGTCGCTCCCGGCATACCGCCTCCAACTTCAGGTCCCTGTGCATCGTGAGCATCCCTGCTGCGTTGTGCCCAACGCAATGAGAGTTCCATGGATTCGCGGCTGCGTTGTTCGTCGGCGGGATACGGTGTGCACTCATCGAAAATCATCACCACGTCCGCGCCCAGTTCCCGCTGCACCCGCATGGATTCTTCCGGCCCCATGAATACCTTGTCGCCGTTGACGGGCGAGGCAAAATGCACCCCCTGTTCGGTGATTTTGGCCTGCACCGGTTTGCGCCCCGCGGCGGCGCTAGGATGGCGTTGTGCATCGCGCCCCAGGCTGAAAACCTGGAAACCACCGGAGTCGGTTAATATGGGCCTTTTCCAGTGCATGAAATCATGCAAATCACCGTGTTTGCGAATGACGTCGGTTCCCGGCCGTAACATCAAATGAAAGGTATTACCCAGAATTATTTCCGCGCCGATGTCCACCAGCTCTTCCGGGGTCATGGTTTTCACCGTGCCATAAGTACCCACCGGCATGAAGGCGGGGGTTTCCACCGTGCCGCGCTCAAACTGTAAACGACCACGGCGGGCGTGGCCATCGGTTGCAAAGGATTCGAATTTCATCTTGAAGTTTATTTAGTGGCGGGGACAGATCTATTTTTTTAACAGGAAAAATCTTTGTGTTCGCGAGATGCTGAAAAAAATAGATCTGTCCCCTTCGCGATCAGTGTCCGCAAGACGCTAAAATATAGATCTGCCGCCTTCGATTCGATCAGGACATATTGTTCAATATGGTATCCCGCACCGCTTCAAGGGTAGCCTCGGTGGTTATCACCGGCGTGCTTTGTTTGATGGCAGTGTCGGGGTCTTTCAAACCGTGGCCCGTTAGCGTGCAAACGATTTTACTGCCGG
>JASFOJ010000105.1:0-16113 GCA_050116575.1 Gammaproteobacteria bacterium
GGACCCGTATTGCTGCCTCAGATACGGGGATAAGGAATACGTCAACACGTCCGCCCGGTTTTGGATATCGGACAAATTGTCCAGATCAATAGTCCCTTCAGGAGTAATAAATTGTTGAGAATAGCTAGCTCGCGCATCAAGAAATAGCGATCGCGAAACCAAATCCGTGGTGGAATCGGCCGCCAATTGATGGTACGTGTTAGTGCTGTTGACGTCGCCGGAGAATTTCAACGCCTGAAGCGTATAATCCAGCCGGCCATTAAATCGACCCCCTTTGCGTTCCAGCAACACTCCGGGTTTTAGTTCCGTAATATAGGCTTGCTGCTCCTGTCCGGTTGGCGCCAGTGTGGCGTTGTCATTGTAATAAAGCCCGAGATCCAGATGTGGCGTAATGTCCGCTCTTGCGCTGCGACTGAACACGATAATACTTGCCACCGCAAACAGGATTAAAGGGAGCTGTTGTATAAAATGAGTTTTCGCATGTTGGCCGCGTGAGGAATGACCGGCGTTATCCGGTAGATCCATAACTATCACCGTAGTAACCACCGTAATACCCAGCCGATGACGTTCTGCTCTTATTCAGTACAACACCGATAATCTTGTTTGAATCCAGCTGTGACACGCTTTCCTTGACCAGTTCCTGCGGTGTGGCGCCAGCTTCTACCACCAATAATATCTGTCCCGCTATATGGGTTATAACTTTGGCCTGACTGGTTGCCAGCAAAGGCGGCGCGTCAAATAATATTATGCGGTCCGGGTAGCGCGCAGACAACTCATCGGCGATTCGCTTCATGTCAGCACTGGCCAACAGTTCCGTGGAATGAACGTCCGGCCGCCCCGCGGGTAACACTTTAAGGCGCGGTATATCCGTCGTGACAATCACATCTGCCAGACTCATCTCCGGATTGGAAAGCAAATCGACCAGACCGGGGTTATTCTCCATTCCCAGCAGCTTTGACAGGGAGCATTTGATCACATCACTGTCGACTAAGAGCACGGTGGTATTGCGTTCCATCGACATGCTGATTGCCAGGTTAAACGCGGTGTAGGTCTTGCCCTCCCCTTCAATAGCACTGGTTATCATGAGCGAATTACTGTAATCCACCTTATCGGGACCCGTATTGAAAGCGTTCAACAACAATGGACGTTTCAAAACCCGATATTGTTCAGCAAGTTTCTGATCAACGGTATCCGGTGTCAAAAATCCATACTCTTTTAATCTGGCAACATCAATTCGACATCCGACATTTTCAGCTGCCGCTTGCGATTTATAATCAGTTACTGGCGAGACTTCACCCACCGACTTGGGTTCAGCATTGCCAGAACCCACCATTAATCGCTTCACCGCTTTTTCAATACTGTTCATCGCCACCGGCACACCTAGGTTAAATATTTTGTCACGTTGATTCCCTTGAAATTCAGGTACACGACACCGCCGTACACGCCGATCAACACCAGCCCAATGATGATATAGGCTGCAAATTGTGCCCGACGCTTAAACAACAAATCGTGCGTCCATGTCCGGGAGATAACGCCAAACACCGGCAATTCCAAAGCTTGTTGGATGCTGCGCCGGTCGTAGAAAACCGGACGAATTTGCGATAACAGGTATGCTAACCCCAACCCTGCACCCAGCGCCGCTAACAATACCGCTGTACTGAATAACGGCCGGTTTGGCCCGGCGGGGATTTTGGGTACTCGTGGCGGATCAATGACCCGGAATTTCACCTCTTCACCGGTAGCTTCCATGTTTTTCGCCAGCTTCGCCGATTCGCGCCGCGCAATTAATTCGTTGTAATTCTGTTTATTAACTTCATAGTCACGGTCCAGCCGTTTGAGTTCTGCTTCGACTTCCGGCAATGTTTTCAGGTCTTTTTCCAGCTTTTGGAGCCGCTTGTGATAGGCATCGCGCCTGACCTTTAAACCGGCGATTTGCGCTTCAACTTGAGACAAGGCGATTTTAAGTTGCTGATATATGGGGTTCGTTGCGGACAGGTCTTTACTTTGCGAATCCTCGGAAGCCTTCTGCTCTTTCAATTGTTTTTCCAAAGCCTGGAGTGTCTGCTTCGCTTCACGCACATCGGGATGTTGTGGTGTATATTTCAATTGCAGATCGTCAAGGCGCTGCTGTAAATTGGCGATTCTAGTCTCCAGGGGAGACGGTTGCGGCGCAATCCCGGGAGGCATTACCGCCTGACCCGTTGTGTCCAGACTTTTAATTTGGCGCTCAATCTCACGCCGTCGATTGTTTGCTTCCAGTAACTCCAGTTCCAACTGGCTAAGGTCGCTGCGCGCGGTTTGCAGCCGTTGAAAAATACCCACGCCCTGGTTCGGCAGCACACCCATATTTTTACGTTTGAATTCCATCAAACGATTTTCCGCCGCGTTTAACTTTGTCTCGTATTCCTTGATTTGTTTGTCCAGAAAATCCCGCGCCACACCGGTGTCCTGGCGGGTTTCGCCGATGGCGGTCTCAAGAAAAATGGTTAACAGCGCCTGGACAACATTTTTTGCCAATTCGGCATCATTTTGGCGAGTTGATATTTCATATAGATTCGATGGACCCCTGCGTTCCGTTTGAATTGCATTTAACGTGATACTTTGTTCAAGGCTGTTCAGCATCGCTTCCCTTTGTTGGGGTGTATGAACCTTTAGATCAAGATCCACCATTTTCATGACCTTTTCCAGGTTGGGTCGAGAAAGCAGTTTACTGGTCATAACGCCTAATTGTTCACGAAAATCCGCCGACTCCACCGCGATTCCCTTCAACAAGGGTTTCAATATGGAATCGGTGTCGATAAAAATCCGCGCCTTGGATTCATACTGGTTAGGCAAGGTAAATACCACGCCCCAGCCAGCCATGGCGCCAATCCACGCCACCAGCATGGCGTACCAGCGAAAGCGCCAGATGTTACGCGCAATGGTAATAAGTTGTTCGAATAGTTCCTGCATGGTAATACTTTATTTAAACCATTATTGGATTGTTAGAACCAGGATTCCGGAATAATTAATATATCGCCGGGTTGCATTTTTACGTTGGCGGAAATATCGCCCTGTTTTACCAGATCATCCAGCCTGACGTGATATTGTTGTTGCTTGCCGTTGACCGTGCGGACTATGCTGGCATCGTTACCGGACGCGAACTCGGTCAGCCCCCCTACGGCAATCATGACATCCAGCAAGGTGATGTTTTCACTGTAAGGGATGGAACGGGGTTGGGCCGCTTCGCCGACCACTCGAATTTGCTGGCTGTAGGAGCCGACAAATTGCTGGACCATCACGGTAACTACGGGGTTTTTGATGTATTGCGCCAATTGCTGTTCCATTTCCCGGGCCAGTTGCACCGGGGTCTTGCCGCTGGCAACCACGTCCTCAACCAGCGGCGTGGAAATTTTCCCATCGGGGCGTACGGTCACCTGGGACGTTAAATCTTCGTTTCCCCAAACAAAGACGTTTAACACGTCACCGGCGCCAATCAGATACGGTTCCGATTTCTGCGTTGTAACAGCATTTTGCGCATTCAAGCTAGGTATGTTTGCCGTACTGCAGGCCATTAATGGCAACATGACTATTGCCAGGATGATCCATTGTAAACGGCGGTACACGGGACTTTGGTAAATTTGGTGAATTTGTTCTTTTCTCATTCTGATGCCTTTACATTACCGGTTTTGTACTACACCCATATTCTTATTTTTGCAGAGCCGTGCAGCAAATCCGTTGACTATGGTCAGCGGCGGGATTCAATATTAGCCGAACCGGCGCTGCATTAACTGTGAAAAATTCATATTCGTTTTCACAAAAACGTACGCTTTAATAATCCTGTTAGTGGGACAAACCGGGGTGCCATCACGCGGTAGCGAGCACCCTGATACCACCCATTTTTTTGACTGCGAATCAGTTTCTTACTAGCCGGCATAAACGATTATAAATTGTCCAAAAGCGCTGAATTCTAACACACATTGTTTTTAACGACTCTACATCTGTCAACTATATCTACAATTTATATCTGTGCCTTACCGACAAGAGACAGCTGTAATCGCCAATTGTTATTGATCCCGATCATGAATTTGTGGTCTTCCACCATCACCGCCTGGCAAATTCTTTAATACCCCTCGGTGCCGCAGCGCATTTCGCCAGTCGATACGGTCTACAACCCCCCCCCTTAAGTCCCCCAATGGGAGTGGGCCGTCTAAAAATAACGAATGGGGCTCCTGCTTGAAAAATCCGATTACCAGTATATACTAAGTTATTGTTTTTATTAGTAGGTATTTTTACTAAACTTCCTCAACTGGTTAATTGTTGAGCATTATACGCCGATATCAACGTAAAATTAAACACTCTGGTGGAAAATTTCCGGTCGCCGGATACCATACTGCTGCAACCGGGCCGCAGACATTAAAGGGCGTTTCACGGACCCCGCCATTGACGAACCGCCTTGTCACCGCTGAGCCTTGTCACCGCTGATTAGTGGGCAGCCAATATACAGGCTAAAATGCCATACAGACAGATGCTGACTACTGGATGGTTTGCAGTAGCTGTTTCGCGGCCGCCAGCTCAGGAAATTGCTGTCCGGATCCCGTGATCTCTTCCAGTATGGAAACCGCCTGCTGACGTTCATTTTGCTTTGCCAGTGCCGCCGCCAGATGAAACCGCACCGACGGATTGCCCTTGCTCAGCTCAACCGCTTTTTGCAGAATGGGTACGGCGCGCTCCGTTTCACTGCCCTGCGCCAACACCCAACCGTAAGTATCCATGATAGCGAAATTGTCAGGCGCGATCTTGTAAGCCCTGGCGGCATATTCCCGGGCACGATCGAGATCTTTTGGAATTAGCAGGTACGCCATATTATTGATGGCCATGAGGTGATTGGGTTGGGACTTCAACACTTGCCGGTATTCAGTTTGCGCTCGGTCGGTCTGTCCCAATGCCTGATAACTCAACGCCAGGTACATTCTCACATTGGTGTCCCCCGGATGCTTTTTCAACCAGCGGTTGCTGATTTCAATGGCCTTGTCGTAATTGTTAAGCTGACCGCTGGCCAGAAAGATCTTGTTAACCAATACCGGGCTCGGTTCCACGTCAAAACCGCGAATATAGGCCTGCTGTGCCTGTTGCAGCTTTTTCTGTTGGGCATAGATATCGCCGACCAACATATGACCGGTGGACGAATCCGGATGGTCCTTGATAATACGTTCGGCGCGCGCCATGGCATCATCCAGCTTGCCCTGCCTGAGATCGATAGTCGCCAGCGTTGCCTTGGCGGGAAGATAGTCCGCTTTGATCGTTAACGCCTTGTCCAGCGCGGCCCGGGCTTGTTGGTAGTCTTTTAATTGCTGGTAAACGTTGGCCAGTTCCAGTTGCCAAAGCGGATTAGAGGGGTCCTTTTTGCTGATATCCTGGTAAGTTTCCAGCGCTTGCTCCGGTTTATTCAGTTTCAACAATGATGCTGCCACCAGGCGATGTATCTCCACGTTGCCTGGCTTGATGTCCGCCGCTTCCCGGGCAACAGCCAACGATTTGTCCGCATTGCCGGTCTTATAGTAATAGCGGGCCAGAATCAACCGTGGCAGCAGCGCCTTGTTGTTGGCCTGCCGGGCTTTTTCCAGCCAGTCGACGGCGTCACCACTGTTGCCCCGGCGTTCGGCCACCTGCGCCATACCCAACAGGGCGTTAATATTACTGTTGTCGTTGGCCAAAACCTTGTCGAACTGTTCCTCTGCGCCGGCTAAATCACCGTCTTCCAGTGCCATCTTGGCCAGATTGAGCCGCGCACCGGCAAATTCAGGCGCCAGTTGCAGGGCTTTGTGGTAGTGTTCCCGTGCCCTGGCGCGATCGCCGGCAATCATTTCCACACTGCCTGAAACCGTCCACCAGGCGGGATTTTTCGGCTGCTGCTTCAGCATTTCCTTGACGGTGGAGCGGGCACCGTCAAAGTCTTTCTTCCGAAGATAGGAATAAACCAGCAGCAATTTGGCCTGATCAGCCTTTTCACCGGTAATATCTTTCAGTTCATCAATGGCGCTGTCATAAGCGCCTTCCTTTAGATACACCTTGGCCAATTCCGCACGGATCAGGGGGTTGTCCGGTTTGGCTTTTCTAGCCCGTTTCAGGAAATCGACACCCATCTGGACATCGCCGCTGGCGGTCGCCGCTTTGCCGATGGTTGCCAGCAACCGGGCGTCATTTTTGGACGATTCCGCCGCCGAATCCAGCATCTTTTGGGCCTCGTCGGGCTTGTTCAGTTTCAAGCGCACAAGACCCAGTAGCGTCCGGGCCTGGATGTGCGTCGGCACATGATCGACAAACGTGGTTAAATACCGGTTAGCCTGTTCGTAATTCCCTTTTGCATATTGCACGGCACCCAGCAAAAGGTTCGACGGCAAGTGATTCGGCGCTTTTACAATGACCTGCTGCAGGTTTTCCAGCGCCGTGTCATAATCTTTTTGAGTGTAAGCCAGCAGCGCGCGCAAATATTTCGGTAATGGATGCTGCGGCATGGCCTTGAGCAATTTATTAATATTTTCCAGTGCCTCATCCGGCTTGTTATTGGCAATCAGCACGAATGACAACTTGCTTAACGCGTTCAATTGCTGGCCGATATTTTTGCGTTTTTTGCTGATTTCATACGCTTTTCGGTAGAATGTCTCTGCATTTTCCAGCTGTTTTCGTTTACTGGCGATTTCACCCTTTAGCAGCAACATGTCGATGGCGTTGTCGTCCTGCTCGTCAATGGGCGCTACCTGCTGTTCTGCCTGATCGAGGTCACCCTGTGATAGTGACACTTTCGCCAGGCCTACCCGTGCACCATTGGCCTTGTCGTTAAGCGCCAGCGCCTGTTCATAGGCTGCGGAAGCTTCATGGATATTGCCTTTACCCAGATTCGCATCGCCACGCAAGATCTGTAAGTCCGTTTTCTGTTGCGAACTCAGGCTATCGCTAATGGAAGCTGCGGCTAACGCCTCGTCATACTTTCCTTGTATCAACAGTGATTTGGCCAGTGCCGCTTTCAAACCCTGCGCTGTGTAGCCAAGGTCCCTGGCCTTCTGCAATTCCTTTTGTGCGGAGGCACCGTCACCGGTGGCCAGGTAAACCGTACCCAGTAAATACCTGGCTTCTTTGTGGTCAGGCTCCTGCTTTAGGACATTTTTCAGCTCAATAATCGCCGAATTGTAGTTGCCTTCCTGCCGGTACTGCTTGCCTCTCTCGAGGTGCGTTGCAACGTCCTGCAGCGAGTCACAGCCCGCGATAACAAAAACCGCCAGCCCAATTGCCAGATATCCAAAAATCTTCATTGTTTTATCCATTGTTTTCTCTTTATCCAATTCCTAAGGAACATGCCATGAAATTCATCCATTAACCTGGTTTACGCAAAGGCTTCATAACAGGTTACCCATCGCTAATCTTTCGCATAAATAGCTGTGTTTATACCATCGTACATAGCCGTCAAATAATTTGATAGCGTGTTTCGCGCTGAATCGATACCACGATCAGCACCTACCATCATCAATATAATACTGGAACCCGACGCGTCACTGGCAAAAAGGCTCTTGACCTGCAATATTTTCGCTTTAACAGGATCAGCACTGTTTGTCCCCGCGATTGAATACCAATACCACAACAACCGGCGTCTGCCCGCCTCGTTACGCACAACAATTTCCTTTACGTTGATCATACTCCCGTCGGATAGTGGAATTTGCCGCCCGGTTTGCGAACGTGGTTGCCATATCGATGGATTGTAAAGATGATTGTATTCGGATATCAGCTCTTTGCCTTGTTGCTGATAGAAATATTGCGCCACATAGAGCACTACCTCCCGGTCTTCATTTTCATAACCGGCAAACACCTCCCTGTCTGCGCCTGCGAAAGCCGGCCGACTTGCCTGCTGCTGTATTTCGTATGGCCCGCGCCAATACCCTGCCGGGCGAGGAGCTTTTAAATCAACCAAGGGTGAATCAGTCATATGTCGAGATTTTAAATAAAACCCCGACAGCGGCACCGCCAGCACCAGGATAAACAGTACAATAAACAGGTATCGCGCGGATCCGGCGCTAATGGTTACGCTGTTTTTATCGTCACGTTCATCAGACTCTTGTGACACACTGACTTCGTGTTGGGTTGCACTGCCCTGTTCTTTTTTGATCAAATAACGGCCGAACCAAAATATAGGAATCAATGTAAAGGCGAATAACCACCATCCAAAATCTGCATGATCTTTCACCAGGGAATGGTTCATATTGGTCAAATGGCCGGCGAAAATGACGGTAAATACCCTTATCCAGTTTACCGCCAACGACAATACCACCACAAATCCTATAAAAAGCCACTGATTTTTTCGCCGCTCTATATAAAGGTAGACGTAGATCAGTGCAACCACCAACGCCGCCAGCAAATAACGCAGCCCTGCGCATACCTCTTCTATACTAAACCGGCCTTCCGGAATATGGATAAAATGACTTTCAACGTAAATTGGCACATTGATTAGCGACAACCCAAACGCCGTCACATGGGTTGTCATGTACTGCAGCAAGGGTACCAGTGGTGACCATAAGGGTAACGCGAACAATGGCAGGACCAACGGTACCAAATAGGTGGAAGTCGTGCGCCAGCCGAACAGGGTCCAGAACAGGGAACCCACCATCCCAAAAAAGCCAAGCTGCATAACAATGGCCACATCTGCCGCATAGCCGGCCCACCAACCGGCGCTGGATAGTATAAAAATGCTTAAACCTATACCACTGGCATTGTGCCTGGCCGATAGCAATCGGGAGCGCTTGATCCATACCAGTAAAATGCTGAGAGGAAACACCAGTAACCCATGACCATAGGTGGATGAACCCCACCAATACTGAAAGGAAAAGCTCAGCGTACCCCAATGCAAGACGCACAAACACACAAACAAAAACAGGAGCTTGTAGGCATCCTGTTGAGCTTGGGCTGGTATACGAACTGATAGTTGCATAGATAAACTATGAAATACAAATATTTAATAAATTTGTGAGTTATAGAAGCGCCATTATGACATCGTTGGCCTACTACTAACCCAACGCATGTTATTCACCGGGCTGTCTGGCAACAGCCGGACCACTCGCTATACGCTATCCGTTTTTATATTAAATTTCTTTAACAAGTCATATAACGTCGGCCGGCTAACACCCAATAAATCCGCCGCATGGGATATATTGTTATCAGCCCTGGCCATGGCGGTAATAATGGCGCTGCGTTCGGCATTTTCCCTGACAACACGCAATGACAATTCCGGCACGTCGGAGCTGTCGGTGACCAATTGCTCCAAATCCAGATCTTCCTCAGTGATAATATTTTCGTCAGAAATGATACAGGCACGTTTTACCTTGTTTTCCAGTTCGCGGACGTTGCCGGGCCAATGATAACGGCTCAAGGCATTCAGGGCGGATTCGGAGAAGTTCTTTTTTTTGCCTTTGTTTTCGGCGTTAAACCGGTTGATGAATGAACGGGCCAGTAAAATAATATCTTCATCCCGTTCGCGCAGCGGCGGTATCTCGATGGTTATTTCACTAATGCGGTAATACAAATCTTCACGAAATTGTCCCTGCTCAATAAGCTTGGTCAAGTCCTGATGAGTTGCGCATAACACTCGTACATCGATAGGAATCTCCTTGCGCCCGCCAATGCGTTCTATCACCCGTTCCTGCAGAAAGCGTAGCAGTTTCGCCTGCAATGCCGGCGGGAGGTCGCCCACTTCATCGATAAAGAACGTACCACCGTCTGCGTACTCCAGCTTTCCCGGTGTCTGTCTGGCGGCGCCGGTAAAAGCGCCTTTTTCGTAGCCGAATAACTCACTTTCCAACAGGGTTTCAGGTATCGCGGCACTGTTAATGGCCATAAACGGCTTGTCCGCGCGCAGACTCAGATCGTGCAACGCGCGGGCGATGATTTCCTTACCGGTACCGCTTTCACCCAGCAGCAACGTCGTCGCATTGGTGGGCGCCACCTTTTCCACGGTGCGGCATACTTTTAACATCACCGAACTGGACGCAATAATGCCCTTCAATGCCGCATCCGGCTGGCGTCGCTGCAGGTCACGAAAGTCATTTTCCAGCCCGTAAAGGTTATAAGCGCGGTCGATAATGAGGGACAGGATATCGGGATCTATGGGTTTCTGATAAAAATCATAGGCACCCAGACCCACGGCTTTCAGGGCGTTGTCGCGATCGTCGTTGCCGGTGACCACGATGACCTTGGTATGCGGCGCGATACGCTGGATGTCTTCCAGTAACGCGAGGCCTTCACTGGCATTGGCAGGGTCCGGGGGCAAACCGAGGTCCAGGGTAACCACCGGCGCCTGCGTCTTGCGTAATTGTTCTAAAGCCGAGTTGCGGTCTTCGGCAACGGCCACGTCGTAGCCTGAAAAGCTCCACCGCATCTGTTTTTGCAAACCGGGATCATCCTCGACAACCAATAAGGGTTTTAATTTAGAATTGGTCATAACGTTGTCGTTAAATTTCAGTTCTCTGTCGGTTGATAACTAACTATGAAAAATACGCAAATGGTTTTTGTTATAATTTGCGGCGCCTGGCAGTCAATTCTGGTTTGCTAACACCGCGCCTTCAGCCAGGGGTAGACTAAGTACAAATGTTGTACCGTGGTTTTTGCGGCTGGCCACATCAATACTTCCACCCAACGCGCGGACGAATTCCCGGGCTTCATAAACGCCGATGCCCATGCCGGCGTTACCCTTGGTGGTCTCAAACGGCTTGAACAGTTTGTCCTGGATAAAATCATCATCCATCCCGCAACCGTTGTCTTCTATGACGATTTTTACTTCGCGGCCTTCAGTATAAAGCCGTAAGCGCACAAATCCATCTTTTTTGGTAGCTTCCTGGGCGTTTTGCACCAGGTGTTCCAGGACAGATCGCAACCGGTCGCGATCCGCTAATACGGTGATTGGCGCCGGCTGTTCCGCCAGTTGTGGTTTGGGGTCCTGCGCGGAGGAACGGGTTTGTACCACCCGTTGCACCAGTTCGCCCAATTCTACCTGAGTGACATTCTGACTCACAGCCTGTTGCGTGCGCAGTTGCGCCAGCAGGCGGTTCATTTTTTCGGTGGCATTGGCGATGGTGGTGAATGCATCGTCAATAAATTCCGGATTGTTACGGTGAGCCACGGCGTTACGTTCAACCAAACTCAGTTGGGCCACGATGTTTTTCAGATCATGGACCACAAATGCGGACAGCCGGTTGAACGCCTCAAATTGGCGGGCCGACGCCAGCGCCAGGTTGACCTCCAATAGCACCAGATATCCGGCCACCTGGCGCCCCGCGGTACGCAATATATCGCGCACTTCCCAGTTCATTTTAAAGCGGGCCCTGGCGTTGGTTAATACCGCAAATCCCAGCAGGTTGGTCTGGTGCATCAGCGGCACGACGAGCCATGCCTCCGGCAATTCCAGTAACCATGGCGGCATCTCCAGCCCCTGATAGGCTTCCGGCTGATTAGCGTATTCGTGGACGTCGATAATCCATTGTGTGTGGTGTAGAAACTCGATCAGGGATATCGAGGGGGGTACTCGGACGTCGACGGTGTTCGGGCAGTTCCAGTTGACCATTAATTGGAAATCGTCCTGTTCCTCGCGCACCCACAGCAAACCGGCGGGGCTTTCGACAATATCCGCCAACGCGCGCAATGCGTTTAAGCGCAGCTCCTGTGGCTGTTGTTTATGAGACAGGGATTCAATAATGCGCAGCCACTCCTCCCGGTAATCGTAGCGGTACTGAAAAAAATGCTTGGCCAAAAATACCCGCAGCGATGCGCGAATGGAACCGGAAAACACCAGAGATGCGAATATGGTCGCCGCGCCGAACAGAAAAACCACTTGCAGCATACCGCCCCATTCGCCGCCGTAAATTTTAATGTAGTAGCCGCCCAATCCCATGGCCAGCAAATACAGGCCGCTGGCCAGCAACGCGGTGGTGTGAAACGCAAATTTATGGGAAACAAAAAATTTCAGCGGTACGTCTGGCGTGCGCGATGCTGAGATGGCGATAAGCGGCACAATTAACGCATTGACAAAACCTCGCGCCGCCCAGATCTCGTTATCAATCTGGCGCAGCAACAGCGCATCGGCGTATAGATAAAAATCGTAGGTAAACAGCGCCGCCAGTCCCACGCACAAATACTTGATTGACCAGCGCTGATCGGGATCGATGTGCCGTAACAGTTGCTCTATGAGAAACAAGCCCAGGGAGGCCATTAACAAATGGGCAATGACCAGGTATTGGTAACCGTGTTGATCAATAAAATATAACGGGTCCACGGCAAAATAGACCAACAGCGCAAATATTGTGGCAAATAAAACATAACTGGCGGCGGTAAGCCGCTTGAGATGACGGTAGGCCCGGGAGTTTCGCGTTCCGTGCAGCAACAGGACTTCCAAAAATACCAGCCACGCGATCATCCGCAGCATCTCGCTGGTTTCGAGCCAGAACGTTTGATAGGCAGAGATTAAATGAATACCGGAGGCAAATGACGCCGCAATAATGCCCCAGATGAGGCTGACGATCACCGCGATGGCCAGAAAAACCACCTGGGGGGAGCGGCGAAAGTTAGTGGCCAGTAAAACCGCGAACACGAAAAACGACAGTGCCGCTAATGAATAACCCAGGGTGCCGATTACTTCCATCGACTATTAACCAGATAAGGATAGCGTGACATCAGGCATCTTCAACGGCCTCCCTTGCCCCAGAGCACTTCATGGGCCGTTTGCAGGATAACCACAAGGTCCAGAAACAGGGTAAAGTTCTTAATATAAAAAAGATCATATTGCAGTTTTTCCAGGGAATCCTTTTCCGAAGCACCGTACGGATAACACACCTGGGCCCAGCCGGTAATACCCGGTTTTACCCGGTGGCGTTCCGCGTAATAGGGAATCTGCTCGGTGAGTTTTGTTACAAATTCGGGACGTTCCGGACGCGGCCCCACAAAGCTCATATCGCCCTTGAGTACATTGATGATCTGCGGCAATTCATCGAGGCGCACTTTGCGGATGAATTCGCCCACGTGGGTAACGCGGGTGTCGTTCTTTTGGGCCCATTGGGCACCGTTTTTCTCCGCGTCCACCCGCATACTGCGGAATTTGTAAACGTTAAACAATTTCCAATGCTGGCCTACCCGGACCTGCCGATAAATCAACGGCGCCCGTAACCCTTCTTCCAGTTTGATCGCCACAGCCACCAGCAACATGGCCGGCCATACGATGGCCAGCAACACGATACTGACGGTCACATCGAATACCCTTTTTTCCAGATTGATCCATTGGCTTTGGTTAAAGCCGTCGGAAAAAATCATCCAGCTGGGATTAAGGATGTCCAGCTTGATTTTACCCACTTCCCGTTCGAAAAAAGCCAGCAAATCAATAACATCAACTCCACTGAGCTTACAATCCAGCAGTTCGTGCACCGGAAAACTTTTACGGCGGCGGTCCCCGACGGCAATGACTATTTCGTCGATGAGCAGTTTGGTGGCCAGGGTCAGTAAGGGCACGTCAGGCCGAATAATGAGATTTTCGTCCACGACGTCGTGTTCGCCGCGCACATGTACATACCCTACCACGAGAAATCCCCGCCGGTCGGTACGGCGGCGCAATTTCTGGGTAATCTGCTGTGCCTGTGGCCCGGCGCCCAGCACTAACACGCGGCGCTTGAGGGTTTCCTCGTCGATGGTGCGAATAAAAATAATTCGAATCAATAAGATAAGAAGAAATGCAATAACGAATGAGATCGCGCTGGCACCACGCCCCAAGTAGAGAGACGGTATCATATATTGGAAGATACTCACCACCACCACCCCCAACAAGAAGGCGGTGAGCAGCCGTAAAATCATACCGGCAATGCCGTGGCGAAACCGGCGTTGGTAGAGCCCCATGGAGCCCAGGCAAATGAATAACACACATGCAAAGATCAATGCCTTGGGATAAACCTGCCCCACCAAGTCCGGACTAGGGTGCCACGTGCCAATAAAGCGCGTGGCGACACCCGCATACACGGAAAAAACGAGTACCAGGATTTCAATTGTTCCCAGGATAAAAAATGAAACCGGAATATACTGCTTGAATATACGTACCAAACCAGACCAACCTATTGAGTTATTATTTTGGCGCCACTACCTAGCATACGAGCGCTAGCATACGAGCATAGAACACAGGCTAGAATACACCCCACTGGTATCCTATCGGTTACCAATTGCACAATCTTACGGGTTTTTCCCGAATTAAAACAGGTTATTAATACACATTTACTGTTGGGATGCACCCGCATTTGCCACCGAAATCCGGGGGTTCAGAGTTCTCCTGCACCGACCGATAATGTTGTACTATAACTGTATGATATAAATGATATTTCGGAGTCGGGTGAACGGTGTTGGTGCGATAATATACCCTACCACATCGGCATGTGTCAGTTATCGCCAAAATTTTCATATGATTAGCGCACCGTTGCGTCAGAGGAAATCCTTACATTGATCCGACAAAGAGGGTAAACGGGCAACAAACCGATACGTAACGCGCACACAGAGATTGTTTATCACCGGGACGGCGTGAATTTGCCGCATGACTAACGACCGCAGCTTTGCTATGGTTCATCCTGCATTTTGCAACCTGCCTGGCAATCGGGATTTCCGGCTAACAGAGCAGTGAAGTATCTGTTCATTAATGATATTAATTCGAGTATTTAACAAATGAAAGTCACTATTTATGGGTCCGGCTATGTCGGACTGGTTACCGGCGCCTGTCTGGCGGAAGTGGGCAATGACGTTTTATGTGTCGATGTCGATAAGGACAAAACCGATCGCCTCAACCGGGGCGAAATCCCCATTTATGAACCGGGCCTGGAGCCCATCGTTACCACCAATCGCGAAGCCGGCCGGTTACGCTTTACCACCGATGCCGTTGAAGGCATCGAGCACGGCCTGTTTCAGATGATTGCCGTGGGAACCCCGCCGGACGAAGACGGCTCGGCGGATCTGCAATATGTGACCGCCGTGGCGCGGTCCATCGGCAAATCCATGTCCGAATACCGGATCATCGTGGATAAATCCACCGTGCCCGTGGGCACCGCGGATAAAGTCCGGGCCGCTATTAATGAAGAGCTGCAAGCGCGCCAGGCCAGCGTGGAGTTCGACGTGGTCTCCAACCCGGAATTTTTGAAAGAAGGCGCCGCGATCGAGGACTTTATGAAACCGGATCGCATCGTTGTGGGTACCGATAATCCCCGCACCGCCGAATTGATGCGCGCCCTGTATGCGCCCTTTAACCGCAACCGGGACCGGGTCATCGCCATGGATTTGCGCTCCGCGGAACTGACCAAGTATGCCTCCAACGCCATGCTGGCCACCAAGATCAGCTTTATGAACGAACTGGCCAACCTGGCCGAGTTGCTGGGCGCGGATATCGAACAGGTCCGCATCGGCATGGGCTCGGACCCCCGCATCGGCTACCACTTTATTTATCCCGGTTGCGGCTATGGTGGTTCCTGCTTTCCCAAGGATGTCCAGGCACTGGAACGTACGGCGCGGGATGTTAGTTATGAGGCCGAGCTCCTATCGGCCGTGGAAAACGTCAACAAACGGCAGAAACAAAGCCTGTTCAACAAAATTCACCGCCATTATAACGGCGAGCTGAAAGGTAAAACCTTTGCCCTGTGGGGCCTGGCATTCAAACCCAATACTGACGATATGCGTGAGGCGGCCAGCCGCACGGTGATGGAGGCCCTGTGGCAACATGGCGCCAGTGTGCGCGCATTTGATCCGGAAGCCATGGACGAAGCGCGGCGCATATATGGGGAACGCAACGACCTGGTGTTGTGCGATTCACCCGAACAGGCGTTGCAGGACGCGGATGCGTTGGTGGCGTGCACCGAATGGAACGTGTTCCGCAGCCCGGATTTTAACGAAATCAAGGCCGCGTTGCGTGACCCGGTCATCTTTGATGGCCGCAACATGTATGACCCGGAACTGCTCGCGTCGCAGGACCTGGTCTATTACGGCATTGGCCGCGGCCAATCTATCAAGCGTTAGAACGATCCTTTTGTATCTTTATAGGCAGGTGTAGCATGTTTGACTTGGCAACAACAAAAATCGGCG
>JASFOJ010000106.1:0-16071 GCA_050116575.1 Gammaproteobacteria bacterium
CGCTTTGTCAATGCGTCGCTTAAGATTTATCACGCTGTTGGCCAATGCGAAGCTGTTGCGCCGCGTTGATGGATTGATAAGGTGCCCAAAGCCGGCGGCCGGCCCGGGGTGGCGGTATCAGCGCCCGATGCTGCACTACACACTTGCCGTACAGCGGGCAAAACGTTGGTGTCGCTGATACTTTCGCCGGACACACAAAATATTATCGTCCTTTCAGGCCGTCGGTTAAGGCGGTTTCAGAGCCGTCTCGCAAAAGCATTGGCCGATGCTAACCGGATTGGTTGATTGGGCAAAAAAGTCGGGTTTTTCGCCGATCCAAGGGTGGTTGATGACAGTTTCGTGATATTTCCGTGTCCTTAAAGTGACGCGCAATGAGGCATTTTTGGCTAAACTTATTTGTATGTTTAATATGTGATTTATAAAAGTAATTATACAAGTAATTCAGTTGCTTAGAGATTTTCATCATCCCGTTTTCCGATGGCCGTGATAACGTGTTAGAAAAACTTCTGTCCCGCCTGTCCAATATCAGATTTATGATGTCGGTAGTTATCTGGATCGCCGGCATCAGTATTGTGGTATGGGGACTGATTTCCCTGTACGCCATATTCAACCAGGAACGTGATGATGCGACCACCGAAGTGTTGTCCCGGCATAAAACGGTGGAACACTATGCCTACCAGGCGCTGAGCCAATTGCTTCAACAAAAGTTGGCTATCGCCAATGTCAACCTGCAACACACGCTAAAAGATCCCCTGCTGCCCAGCGCCGATATCCTTTATATTGAAAAACAGCAGCAGATTTTACCGCGGCCGACGGTTTACAAACGAGCCCACACACCGGTGAACCGGGCCAAGCAGTTATACCAGGAGCTAATGGATGTGGAACCGGTGGACCTGGTGACCCAAAACCTCTCACCCTGGAACCAACGGCTCAATCTGCTGGGCAACTTCAAGCTGGTCGTGGAAAGCAATGATGCCGCCGAAATTCGTTGGGCGTTTCGGGATATTCGCGAACAACGTGCCCGGGTCCCATTACCCGGTGACGTGGATATCCCCTATATGATCGCGCTGCTGGATTACCTGGTGACATTCAGCAGTCCGGAAAAAAATCTGGTGCAAGGAATTATCCGCCGGGGTTCGTTGGTGGACCAGGAGCAGGGCAACTACGGTTTGCAACGCTCATTGATTGCCCAGCGCGGTTTGTTCAGCAAACAGGAATTCACTTTTCTCAGAGACAAGATCGTTGCCTTTTCCAAAAAGTATGATGTGCCTTACGAGGACTTTTTGCGGCAAACCAATGTGGATTACCCGTTGCTGGCGATCGATCCGCGATCCATTGATTCCCCTTCACTGATTTTGCACAACCGTTGGTACGTGGAATGGCTCGACGACGATCGCTTACTAGGGGTCACGGTTGATTTTGACCAGTTCCTGAATACCATTGACCGGAATATGAAAGATATTGGTCTGCTGCAGCAGGGCGATCGGGTACAATACCAACATGCGGCCGCCGGCGTGGTGCCCATGAGTGCTGTCGACGAGTCGCTTTCGGTAAAATCCGTCAGCTTGCAGCAAAGGTTGCAGTCTTTGCGGCACCGTTACTGGTTAAAAACCCTGTTGCTGTTTGCCAGCGCCATACTGGTACTGAGTATTGCCGTGCTGGTGACGATTATCCAATACCGCCAGCAGCGGTTTCTGGCATTGAAGTCGGATTTCATTGCCACGGTATCCCACGAACTGAAAACCCCCCTGGCGTCGGTTCGGGTGCTGGCGGAAACATTGTTGCGTAAAACCGGGGACTATCTGCCCGCAAAAGATTACCCATCCCGCATTATCAAGACCATCGATGGCATGTCGTTGCTGGTGGATAATATACTGTCGTTTAACCGGTTGAACAAAGGCGCCTGGAATCTGAAAAAATCCCCGGTTTATATTGAAGAAGTGATTTCATCACTAAAAAAGGAGTTTCATCAGTATACCCATTTGCCGGTGCATATCGAAGTACAGGACATTGAGGATATCGAAATTAATGCCGACCAGGAGCTCATTAAAATCTTGTTTCGTAACCTGGTGAATAATGCCTGCAAATACAACGAACAGGAACAGGTTAATATATTAATTAAAGGCCAGCACGACCCCCATGTCGCTATTGATGTCCAGGATAACGGCATTGGCATACCCAGGGACAAGTGGCCGCTGGTTTTTGATGAATTCACTCGTTATGTCAACACCCGGGGCAAGTCCATTTCCGGTACCGGGCTGGGGCTTGCCATTTGCAAGAAAGTCATGCAACTTCATGATGGCAGTATTACCATCGTTAACTCCAGCGAAGCGGGTACGGCGTTCAGGCTCACGTTCGCCGCATGACGGAAAAGGTATTTACCAGTATGACGAAGGAAACAGACATTTATTCAACCGGTAGCGATGACGCTGATGGGCGGCCGCGTGCCCGGATCCTGGTTGTTGAGGACGATGACAATTTGCGCCTGGGCGTCAGTGACAACCTGGAAGAGGAAGGCTATGATGTAATGTCCACCCGCACCGGGACCAAGGCCGATGACTATGTGTCGCGCTATGAATTTGATTTAATTGTGTTGGATATTATGCTGCCTGACACTAATGGCTATTCGCTGTGCCGCCAGTGGCGGACCCGGGGCGTGGAGTCCATGATCCTGATGCTCACAGCCCGCGACCAGGAAGATGACATGATCCAGGGTTTTAGCGCCGGTGCCGATGATTATATCGTCAAGCCCTATCAACTGCGTGTCTTTTTGTCCCGCGTGGCAGCGTTACTCAGGCGCTACCATAAAAAACCAGCCGCTAGTGGCGACCAGGGCGATGCGTTGCCCGGGTTTACAATCAACACCGACGCCAGGATAGTGAGTGACGAGACCGGAGCCGCCATTGATTTGACCAAAATCGAATACGATCTATTGCTCTATCTGTTGCGAAACAAGAATTGCGCGCTCACTTACGATGATATTCTTGCCGCCGTGTGGGGGGACAGCGTGCAGGTGGTCCAGGGCGCCATTCGTAATACCGTTTCCAGTATTCGTAAGAAACTCAATGCCGGTAACCAGAACGACTGGCGCATTGTGACCCTGCGTGGGGTTGGCTATCGTTTTGAACTGGATGAATAAGCGCTTGCAGAAGGACTATCCGCGGCTTGTTGTTGTTGCTGCTTGGTAAATCCCTTTATCTATTAATTACCTGTTTGTAATCTGACATTGCACAGGTAGCATTATCGGCAGAAGGAAGTGGCCGGCATGCCTGCGCAATACTCACCGCCATACCCACTGCCATACCCACCGCAATACTCTCTAGTAGTCTGTGCCTTCATGACAAAATCATGACAAAAGTTTGATACGCCTATGACACGTTGGTTTTCCAGGTTGACTATCCTGTAACTACGACTGTTGTATTAAACCTGTTTGTTATGAAGGAGAGCATCATGCCGATGATTACCCGTCGAAAGTTTATTCAGGGCTCCTCCGCCTGTGGTGTGGCGGCCTGCTTTTTGATGTCGTCGTCCGCCTTGGCGGAGTGGCCGACCGCCGTTTTTACGGCCAAAAAAAAGAACGATGTGATCGATAAGCTGTTTGGTGGCGAGCCCATTGAAGCCAGTGACCGGATCGAGATCAAGGCACCGGAAATTGCGGAAAACGGCGCCGTGGTGCCCATAAAAATCAGCGCCAGCCTGCCCAACGTGGAGTCCATCAGTATCGTGGTGGACAAAAATCCCCGTCCCCTGGCCGCACGCTTTATGATGCCTGGCAATAACAAGGGCACGGTGGCCACCCGAATCAAGTTGGCGGACAAGTCCGATGTGACCGCCATTGTCAAAGCCAATGGCAAACTTTACTCCGCCACCAAGTACGTTAAAGTTACCAGAGGTGGATGCGGCGGCTAAGCCGTTGTCAAACCCACAGGAGAAGCCATGATGAAGAATACAATACGTGTGAGAACCAGCAAGAAAGGCGAGGCAACCGAAATTAAAATGTTAATTCGCCATCCTATGGATACCGGGCTCATGAAAGACAAAGCCGGCAAAACCATCCCGGCACATTTTATAGAGGAAGTAACCTGCCGGTATAAAGACCAAACGGTGTTTCAGGCGTTATGGGGTATTGCGGTATCAAAAAATCCCTTCCTGTCTTTTACGCTAACCGATGTCAAAAAGGGAGACTCCCTGCAGGTTGGTTGGGTGGATAACAAGGGCGAAACGGACAGTACGGTTGTTACCCTGTAACCGCGGTTCGTTAACTGGCAATAAGAAGGCAGGGCGCCGCAACCAGTAGTTTGATGCGAAGGTTATTGTGGTGTCCTGCCTGAAGATATTGGTCGTTTCGCCAGTTGTTGGCACTGTGGCATTGCCGGCAAAACCACTACTGGTGGTTTACTAAAGTCGCCAGCCAAACGACAACTCCCGCAGTTGCCAGCAACCAGATGCCAACGATGGTGGCGGCGGCCCGGCGGTTGCGGGGTAATTCCCTGGCCTGTTGCGCTGCTTTGCCCTGACATTCCCGCCAGACATCCCTGGGTATCAGCCGGATGGCCAGCCAGATTCCCAGCGGTAACAAAATGGCGTCATCGAGGTAGCCAATGATGGGTATAAAATCCGGTATAAGATCGATGGGGCTGAGGGCGTAGGCGACCACAACAACGATAATAAATTTAGCTAATCCCGGCACTCGCGTATCCCGGGATGCCAGATAAAGCGCATATAGATTGTTGCGCAACGCAAGTGTTGTTTCCGCCACTCGCTGCATTTTACTCATCTGTACGGACCGGTGCCGTATCTCACTAGTTGCCGGTCCCGGCGCATCTTGTCGTTCCCAATCAACGAATCACCAAATAAAATACGTTGCCATGCCGGTTAACGTGTAGCAGCAGCTGGTTATAGTCGCGAGACAGTGCGTTTTTAAAACTGTCCAGGTCGGTAACGCGTTGACGGTTGACGCCCAGGATAACATCGCCCTGGCGCAAACCACTGTATGCGGCTCTGGAATTGGGTGCGATGCCGGTGACAACGACACCTTTGCCGGACGGGTGGTTTTCAAAGCGCGCACCTTCCAGGAATCGCGTAAGGTTACTGCCGCCGCTGGCCACCGTCGGTTCGGCCACCGTGGCGTGAAAGGTCTTGTTGTTGCCATCTCTTATCGCGTCGATATTAATTTTATCACCGATCGCTTTTACGCCGATTTGACTATGCATCTGACCGGACGAGTTGGTGGGTTCGCCATCGATGGCGACAATAATGTCGCCTGCTTTTAACCCGGCTTTGTCCGCGGGTGATCCGTCATCGACCCCGGTGACCAATACGCCCCGTTGACCAATTTTTAAGGAGAAGGCCTGGCGCAGATCCGAGGTAATATCCTGGACTTTGACGCCGATTTGTCCCCGGCGTACTTTGCCGTATTTGAGGATCTGCTGCATACTGGATTTCACCATGTTAATGGGGATCGCAAATCCAATGCCCACATTACCACCTGAGGGTGCCAGTATAGCGGTATTAATGCCCACCAGTTCCCCCCGCAGGTTCACCAGCGCGCCGCCGGAGTTACCGGGGTTAATGGAAGCGTCAGTCTGAATAAAATTTTCGTAACCTTCGATACCCAGTCCGGTTCGTCCCAGGGCACTGACGATTCCGGTGGTGACGGTTTGTCCCAGTCCAAACGGATTGCCGATGGCGACAACAAAATCGCCCACCCGCAACTTACGCGAATCCGCCACGTGAACGGCGGTGAGATTACCCGGTTTGATTTTAAGAACCGCGATATCCAGTTCCTGGTCGGTGCCAACGACTTTGGCTTTGTAGTCGCGGCCATCGGCGAGTGAGACATGGACCTCGTCGGCGCCCTTGATGACATGGAAATTGGTTAGCACGATGCCTTTATCCGCGTCGATAATGACGCCTGAGCCGGCACTTTGCTGGCGTTTGCGTTGTTTGGGTTGTTGCTTGTAGTTTTCGGGGACGTTAAAAAAGTAGCGGAAAAAGGGATCGTTCAATAATGGGTTGTATATTTCCTGGGTAGCGTAGGTGGCGATATTTACAACGGCGGGATTGACCTTCTCTAGCATGGGCGCCAGTGTCGGCAATTCCCGGCCAGATCCGTCCTGGGCGGGTAGCACGGCAACAGCATTAGTGGAAGTGACGGCCAACAGTAATATTAATAACAATAACAATTTTTTTTGCATCTTTGTTCTTCTTGGTTAGTTGTGAGTTTTTGTTGATGTAACGGACGGGCGTGTTTACTGCCAATATCGTTAGTGGCGCGTCTTTCATCCCTGGCCGGTAGCAAAAACGCCGTTATCCGCCATTGTTTTCCGGTCAAACATTGTTTTCCGGTCAAAAAAGTTATGGCCGTCAGTAAGGTGGATTGTGCAGCCGGGGTGGCGGTGCCACCCCTTCGCCTTATGCGGCTTGTTCCGTTTTGCTCTGGTGATCAAGTGCCGCGGAGTCGCTTTGGATTTCGATGCGTTTAGGCCGCATTGCTTCCGGGATCTCCTGTACCAGGTTGATATTCAACAGTCCGTTTTCGAGCCTGGCGCCGGTGACTTCGACGTATTCGGCCAGATTGAATTTGCGCTCGAAGGTCCGGGTGGCGATACCCTGGTACAGGTAATGGTGCTTGTCCGGATCGTCCGCTTTTTCTCCGCGTACCGTCAATACACCCCGTTCGACCTGGATATCCAGCTCGTGTTCCGTAAATCCTGCAACGGCTAAAGTGATCGCGTAGCGGTTATCACCAATCATTTCGATATTATAAGGCGGGTAACCGGTAGAGGTGCCGTCGGCGCGGAAGGCGCCTTCGAGCATTGGCGCTAAACGGTCAAACCCAATGCTATTGCGATAAAGTGGTGATAAATCAATCGTTTTCATAACATATCCTCCTTCTGAAGCAATACGTTAAACAACAGATCCAACCAAATTGTGCTCAGTGAGCCCTAACTCCGGCATGCTTCAACTTGGGGCTAGCGGCGGTGGATTTCAAGGGGGTGAACGAATTCATCTAATTCGCGGACATGATGGGCGCCCGCTGCCGGAATAAAGACAGCCTCCCGATCCGCAATGGGCAGCGGCGAAACTGGCGCCCAGTGGGCGCACTCTGGTTGCGGTATAAATTGCGGCTTGTGCCGGATGCAATCCAGGGATAACGGCTGTAAGCTGCCGCAGATATTATCTTGTTTTATTATTTTGATATATTGAAAAAGCGGATTGAGTTGCAGCCCAGGAGGTGAACATAGCGTATTTGTTGTGGCCAAATCGATTATCGTTTAACACAAAATGAGTATATACTGAAACTTCAGCATGTTGTGCTTGTTGCGCGCCCAGGACAATTGATATGAATCGGGCGTCATGATGTGCTTTCCCGAAACTCGATGATGACTGGATCAACAGCAGACCTTAATGGCAGTAGCTATTTCCAGGTGGTATTGCGCCGCTTTGGACTGTATTTCCTTACCGTAACAATCATCATTGTTACTATTCTTGTCTATTTCGAATACCGAAATTTCCGTATCGATCGCGATAACCTGACAACACAGGAATCATTGCGCATAGAGCTGGCCTCAAAAGTCCTTGTGCACGATTTGAAGCATGTCGTGGTTGACGTGCTGACTATTGCCGGCATGGAAGGCGTACATACCTACGTTGAGTCCGGCGATCCCCAGTCAAGAAACAGGTTAGAGCGCTTTTTTCTGAGCCTTGCCTCGAACCAGGGATTCTACGATCAAATCCGGTTCATCGATAACACCGGCCGTGAAAGAATAAGGGTTAATTATAGTGGCGGGGTTGCGTCTACGACGCCGGCCGAGCACCTGCAGGATAAATCCTCAAGGTATTATTATCGGCAAACCATGCAACTGGGGCCCAATGAGATTTATATTTCTCCCCTTGATCTGAATGTCGAAAACGGCAAGATTGAAAAACCGTATAAGCCGACACTTCGGGTTGCTACGCCGATCTTTGACTCCGAGGGCAATCGCCGGGGTATCCTGGTATTGAATTACCTGGCGCAGTTCGAACGCAAGCAATTCCAGGACGTGATGGTCAACAGCTGGGGCCAGCCTATGATTGTTAACGCCGACGGTCATTGGCTTTTTTCGCCCTCGGCCGAAGACGAATGGGGATTTATACTGGGACATGGCAGGAGCTTCGCGCACCGTTTCCCCCAAGCCTGGAAGACAATCCAGGGACAGGATAGCGGCTTCGTGCAAACAGACAAAGGCCTGTTTATATTCGGCACATTACGCCCGGCGCGCTTGATTAAATCAAATACCGAAGGTCATATTGACATTCCTCGGCAGGGGCAAGCCGTTGGTGACTGGAAGCTTATTAGCCGCGTACCACCACAACAGGCCACCTTTAGCGTAGTCAATAGTCTTTATTCCAATGGGGCATTGCTTTCTGCTTTAATTATATTAACGGCCATTGCGAGCCTGTTGGTTGCCAATCTTCGTACCCGCAACCGTTTATATACCCGGCAGTTGCGCGACAGCGAGCAACGTAACCGTCTATTGCTGGACTCGGTGGGGGAAGGTATTTTCGGGATTGACCTGGATGGTAAGTGCACGTTTATCAATCCAGGCGCGATGCGTTTGCTTGGTTACCATGACCCGGCGGATCTCATTCAAAAATCGATTCATGGCTTGGTTCATCATACGCAACCGGATGGATCAGCCTGCACAGAACAGCATTGTAAAATTTATTCGGCCTTCCGTGAAGGCGCCAGTTTTCATGTTGACAATGAATACATGTATCGTGCCGACGGTACCGCGTTTCCTGTTGAATACTGGTCAACACCGATCTTTGAACACGGCCGGATTACCGGTGCGGTGGCGGCATTTATTGATATCACCCGGCGCAAACAGGCGGAAGACGCGTTGCAGCGGGAACATGATGAACTGGAAACACGCGTCCGCGAACGTACGGCGGAGCTGCAAACTACGAACGTGAGATTGACGGAAGAAATCAATGAGCGGGAGCGTGTCCAGCAAGCGCTCATCGAAGAACGTAATTTTGTGTCCGCCATTTTAAGTACCGTGGGAGCGCTGGTTGTTGTGCTTGATACTCAGGGGCGCATCGTGCGTTTCAACAAGTCCTGTGAGGCAGTAACCGGTTATACATTCGACGAAGTGGAAGGCAAACCGTTTTGGGAAATGCTTCTCGTACACGATGAGATTGAACCCGTGAAACAGGTATTCGGGAAACTAAAGGCAGGTGATTTTCCCTCCTATTATGAAAACTTTTGGGTCTCCAAAACAGGAGAGCGTCGGCTGATTGCATGGTCCAACACGGCTTTAATTAATCATGATTCGGAAAAAGTCGAGTACGTTATTGCAACGGGCATTGATATTAGTGAGCGCAAGCAAGCGGAAGAGGCATTACGTGACAGCGAAAATCAGTTGCGGCTGATTACCGACAATTTGCCGGTATTGATTGGCTATTTGGATTCCGAACGCCGATACCGGTTTAACAACCGTGCCTACGAAAAATGGTTTGATTTTTCCCGCGATGATGTATACGGCAAGCATGTCAGGGATGTTATAGGAGAAACCGCTTATCTTTCTGTGAAGGATAAGATGGACCAGGCACTGTCAGGCGTCGAAGTGCATTTTGAATCCGTCGTGCCTTATAAAACCGTCGGTGAACGCTACATAAGTGCCGCTTATATTCCCGATATCAACGAAAAGGGGAAGGTTAAGGGGTTTTTTGTGCTCATCCAGGACATCACCGAGCGCAAGCAGGCCGAGGACAAAGCGAGGCAACACCAGGAGGAGCTTGCCCACGTCACCCGGGTTACCATGATGGGCGAACTGGCGACGGAACTGGCCCATGAATTAAATCAACCTTTAACCGCCATTCACTCCTATGCGGAGACCGCTTTAATGATGACGGCGGATTACAGCAAATCAGAGATTGGCGGCAATCTTGACGATGCGCTGGCTGGCATACGCAACCAGGCGCAGCGGGCGAGCAAGATCATTAATCATCTGCGGGAATTTGTCCGCAAGCGTGAGGTCAACAAGACACACATTGATTTAAACCAGTTGATCAATAATGTTATTGAATTCGTGGAGCCGGAATTAAATCGCTATGGTATTAAATTGAAAATATCCGGTGACCCAAAATTGCCGGCCGTAACGGCTGACAGCATCCAGATTGAACAGGTATTGCTTAACCTGTTACGCAACAGTATTCAGGCCATGGCCTCTTCGGGCGGGACAACCAGGGAGTTGAGCATCCATACCAGCAAATCACAGGACGACATCCTTGTTCAGGTCGCCGATACCGGACCCGGGATGGATGCCGCTACCCTCAATGATATTTTCAAACCCTTTGTTTCCACCAAAGGTGCGGCTGGTATGGGGATTGGATTGTCCCTCAGCCGTTCCATTTTGGAAGCCCACAACGGGGAGATCTGGGCAGAATCCCCGCCCGGTCAGGGCGCCACGTTTCATTTTCGCTTGCCGATTGACACCCAAAAACCAGCTTCCCAGCACAAACGTACGATGGTGTCACACTGATTAGCTGGGGTCTTTCCAACGCTGACTGTGCGAGGTAATACAAATTGTAAAGCCGGTTTCAATAATAATAGACCGCTAACTGTATGGCACCGCTACTTTGCGAATTCCACTGCCAGTAACTAGTAAAGGTAACTTTTTATACCGCTTAGTAGGCTTTTATTAAATGCCCAACATTGGAAGATGTTTTCGGATATGGTAAGTAAGAGATAATGAGATGCAATGTTTTAGTTCATCCGCTGGAATTTCGTCGTCTTCACTGAATACGATTGCCCGATTGCCTTCAAATTTAAATGTATCCCTGTAAAGTTCTCTAAATGTGTCAACCAGCCTGGTTTTGCAGTGAAAATAGATCGCATATTGATGTGGGGTCGATTTTTTCCAGCCCAGCCTGACTGTGCTGCCACTTCTTGTGACGTAACTGGGTTCGCCCCATTTTAACGTCTCTTCCACTTCGCCAACGCCTTTTGTCTCGGACGCAGTATCCAGAACCAATTGGCGAAGAAACATTACCTTTTTTCGGATAGGTGTTGGGTAATTTTTAAATACCTTTGCTACCTCAGTGTTTTTAATGTTGTCCATACCGGTTATTCCTTTTTATATTGCGGATTATCAAGGTAGCGGTGATACCCCGAACAACCATTGATGTAATCCGAGCAGGAAAGCGGCGTAAGCAGCCAGTCCAAGGATCACGGCGAGAGCGTCGTTAAACCGCGTTGGTGGCGCGCCGGGAACCGGCAGTGGTGTTCGCCGTTTCATTGAGATTCGGTCAGCAATGGCCCAGGCCAGCAAAGCACCAAATAAAACCACATCGGCAAGGTTGCCGTTGACCAGCAAATGGGCCAGCGCCCAGATCTTGGTTGCCGCCAGCATGGGGTGCCTGGCGGCGCTTTGTATGCGCCCCGGTAAATAAGCCGCGAACAGCAACGGGAACACCACGACCATTAACACAATACTGACGTAGTTAAGCCAACCGGGCGCCGTATAAAGAACAACGCCGTCCAGCCGGGCGGCGCTGTATCCCCGGATAATCATTATCAGCCCGGCCACTGCAATAATTGCGTACAGCGCCTGCCAGGGCAATAAACCTACCCGGGCCACCATGCGCTCACGCCATGGCGCATTGATAATGGATACCGAATGTACCCCGAGAAACAAGACGAGTCCGGCAATCAGCAGTCCCATGGTTGGCTACATTCCTTTAACAATATGAAGACCGAAATCACTTTAGTCGATGGCGCGTGGTTATTTCAAGTGAATATTGTGGCTGTCTCGCCCAGGGGACGACTGGCGTTGCGATGTTCGTTTGAGACGCCGGCCTTGTATCGGATCGATGCCGGGGGATTAAAGCAACTTTTTAATGGGGCGGGCGACTGTTACGTGTTCCACACCAGTTGTATACCCTTTGATCGACGCGGCTATTTTGCGCTACCTTGGCCGGTTCGCTGTCCTTGTGGTGCGGAAATTGTTGCGATAATTGACCGGCCAACCTTGCAAGTGCCGTTATTGGGGACTATCGTTCCCAATATGGGAACCCTAAAACCGAAGCAACTCCGGCTGGGCGATGTGCTGTTTTCCAAGACACAGCAGCGGGTTTTGGGGCTGCTGTTCAGTGACCCGGACCGGAGCTATTACGCCAAGGAAATCGTGCGTTTTGCCGGCGTGGGTATCGGTAGTGTTTACCGCGAGCTGGAAAAACTGACGGCGGTCGGCTTGATCACCATGAAAAAAATCGGTCATCAAAAATACTACCAGGCCAACCGGCAATCGTTGATTTTTGAAGAACTGGCCGTCATTTTACATAAGGTCTCAGATACAGAGAAAGCGGATATCGTACAAAGCGGCACAGTCATCACTGACGACGAAAGGATGACGTAAACACTGCGCGGCGCAACAGACAAACGCAACGAAACTATGTAAGGCATCAACAACTGTATTTTCAGTAACAAAATGGAGAAAGTAACGTGACTGACCAACAACAGACAACTGACGAATATCAAAAGCTGCATGACGCTGCCCGGAAAATCGTCGAGGAAAGCGCGGATATCCAGGCGGAAGTGCGCAAACTGACGCTGGACGCGCTGGGCAAAGGGAACCTGGACAAGGAACGCATCAAGTCCGTTGTGCAATCCGTGCTGGAAGGCGCACAAATAGGTGCGGAGTCCAAGGGTGACCAGTTAAAGTCCACGCTTTCCGACGCGGTTACCGGGCTGGACGAAGCGCTGGTTAAAACCGCCAGTGCCACCAAGCTGGCTATCCAGGAGGCGGCCGGTCATATCAAGGAGTATACCCAGCATGATTTGAAGCAGGCGCTCGATGACCTGGAGAATATGGAGCAGAATTTTATCGATGTCATCAAGGACGTTGCCAACAGTAGTACTGAACTGGCCGGACGCATATTAAACGACATTGCGACGCATGCCAGGAACAGCGGTACAGCGGTGGGTAAAAAGTCCGCCGAGTCCATGGCAACATTACGTGATCAATTAAAAACCCTGGGCAAGGAAAGTTTTGCAGCCGGCGCGGATGCCGCAAAATCGGTGAGTGTTCGAATAGCACGTGCATCAAGCGGTTTTCTTGCCGGACTGGCTGATACTCTGGAAGGCAGCCATCGTAAAGACAAAGCTTCCGATGATCCATCAAGCGGCGATCAGTCAACTTGATGCTTTGGGAAACACTGAAGGCGGCACGGGATCTGGGCCGTCTGCACGAAATTGCGATAATCCTGATCCGTTTCGGATTTGGTGATCTGGTTAAACGCCTGGGGTTGGGTAATTTTCTGGAGCGAGCCGGCAAGGTATTGCGCTGGAAAAGTATGGAGCAGGTTGTGCAGTTCGAACCCCCGGAGCGGGTGCGCCGTGCCCTGGAAGAGTTGGGGCCGACCTTTGTCAAATTGGGGCAGATACTGGCCACGCGAGTTGATTTGTTTCCGCCGGAATGGATTAGCGAATTTGAGAAATTGCAGGATCAGGTACCTCCGATTCCCTTTGATGATCTCAAACCTCAGTTGCAAGAAGATCTGGGGATGCCCGTTGATGATGTCTTCCACACCCTGAATACCGACGCGATCGCCGCCGGCTCCATTGCCCAGGTGCATTACGCCAAGCTGGATAACGGCGAAGAGGTTGTGCTGAAAGCCCGGCGTCCCAATATCCGTGCGATCATTGAAGCGGACTTGCGCGTGCTAACGCGGCTGGCCGAAATTGCCGAAAAGGAAATAACCGAACTCAAGCCGTTTCATCCGGCGAATGTGGTACAGCAATTTAAATTATCCATCCGGCGCGAGCTTGATCTGGCCCAGGAGTGTCGCAACGCCGAACGCATCGCTAAAAATCTCGAAGACGATCCCAATATTGTTATTCCCCGAACCTATTGGGAGTGGACCTGTGAGCGGCTTAATGTGCAGCAGTATATTAGCGGGATCCCGGGGCGCCAACTTGATAAGGTCGAAGAGGCCGGACTTGACCGCAAACAACTGGCCGTTAATGGAGTCAACGCGGTTTTGCACATGATTGTTGCCGATGGCGTGTTCCACGCCGATCCTCATCCCGGTAATGCGTTTTATTTGCCCTTAAACCGTATTGCCTTTATAGATTTCGGTATGGTTGGCCGGCTCACGGAAACTCGCAAGGAACAGGTTATTGATTTGCTGCACGGGCTATTGAATCGCGACAGCGCCAGGGTCATTGATGTGTTACTGGATTGGGCGGGTGACACGCAGGTTACCCAGGAAGATCTCACCATTGAAATAGAATCTTTCCTGGACAACTATCATGGCACCACCTTAAAGGCCCTTAACCTGACGGCAATGCTGCGGGACATTACGGTGATTATGCGTGATCACCAGTTGATGATGCCGGCGGATCTGACGTTATTGTTCAAGGTGTTTATCAGCCTTGAAGGTATGGGCCGGCAACTTTACCCACCATTTGATATCGTGTCAGTGGCGAAACCTCATATTCAACGGGCTATTCGTGCCCGTTATTCCCCCGACGTGCTGGTTAAGCGCGGCTGGCGCAGCTTGAGTGATTTTATTAATGTGCTCGCCGATACACCACGCGATATCCGACGGTTGTTGCGGGTGGCGCGCCGCGGAGCATTACAGATCAACCTGGATATTAACCACCTTGAAGAATTGACCAACCAGATCGATTATTCCGCCAGCCGCATAACCGTGGGGCTGGTGACTTCCGCGCTGATCATCGGTTCCTCCATCGTGATGACGGTTTCCGGCGGGCCCACCATGTTCGGTTTGCCGTTGCTGGGGTTCATCGGATTTGTGGGTGCGGGTATCGGCGGTGTGTGGTTATTGTACTCGATCTGGCGCGGCGGCAGAGCCGGCAAAGCAAGACAGTAACATGGGGTGACTTCGTCGTTGCGGTAAAGTGCTCTGCTTTTTGCTTCGATCTTTTTTATTTGACAGGGAGTTTAACCAATGGTGACGTTTTCATTTGAACTGGCACCGGCCATTGCGCTGATTGCCGGAATTGCCATATTGATAAAGCCGCGTTTTCTCAACTTTATCGTGGCAGCTTACCTGATTCTGGCCGGGTTGATCGGGTTATTTGACATTTAAAAGATCGCGGTAGCAAATGAACGGTAATAACGGCTTGTCTCGAATTATGGTGACGGGGCGAGCTAGTGAGTTCTAGCGGATGCTATATTCAGCCAACAAATAGTGAATGATAGTATCGCTGTCACCCTGGAAAACCACGCGATCGGATTTTTTTGACAATTGGTAGTCATACATCGGATCGTAGTAGCCTACCAGCAGGCGGTGAATCCACTCCTTGTGGTGTAACGGCTCGTCGGCGTTACGGTGCCGCTCGATGGCGTAATCCATGACGGCTTTAATTTCCTTAAACAGTAATCCACCCAGCCGGCGTTGAATTTTTTCCAGTGCAGTTTGAAGGTACGCCGCCCAGGTGTCGAAGCCGGGCACATCGCCCAGTAACCGGCGGTGTTCGCCCAATGCTTCAATAATGTATTCCTGATAAATAATATCCACGCGTTCGTCAACACTGGCCTCCAGCAAAATCAATGGCGATTGCCTCATGGTTTGTACCAGGTTGTCCGGCAATCGCCTTGAGCCGATGGCAGCCGCTTCGTCTTCAAGTGCCAGCCGGTTGATATTGTCGTTGCGGTGTTTCAGCAGGGTAATGGCCAGTTGGTTCTCTATATCTATCTGACTTGGTTGGGCGTAGACATGTTTGCCGAACGCCGAGCCCCGGTGTCGATAAATATCTTCCAGGTCCACCTGATGTTGCAGGCGGTTAAGCAACCGGGTTTTACCGGCCCCAGTACGTCCCCCGATAATGACCGGTTGTATTTGCTTTGCCGCTGTTTCGAGTTCATTTATGAGGAATCGGCGTAGTGCCTTATAGCCACCGATTACCCGCGGATACATAACACCAGTTTTATCATAAATCCATTGCTGGCTGATTTTGGATCGCATGCCGCCGCGAAAACAGTATAGCGCCCCCTGGGGATGTTCCCGGGTAAAGGCGGTCCAGTTCGTTACACGTTGTTCCTTGAGATCACCCTT
>JASFOJ010000107.1:0-16029 GCA_050116575.1 Gammaproteobacteria bacterium
TACTTCGCGGGCGAGCTCCATGGCCAGATCATGGCGGCTTAACAAGTGTAAGGGAAAAATGGCCAGGGGGTTGTCCGGGTAATACAGGTGGCGTAAATGGACCACCAGCGCCGCTTCGACATAAGCCATGGCGATCGCGAACAGCGCAAGCCCTATTGTAGTGCGGGTTTTTGCCATCATACGCAAATCACGAGTTTTGCACCGAGCGTAAAGGTTCTACATTTTGCCGTCAGATTCGGGGTAGTGTGGGTGAACTCAAAACACGCCAGCGTTGTCCATTTACTTTGAACATGCCATTTCATTATTCACCAGCATAGTAGCCGTGCGGGATGGTGTATTTCCGCACTTTTGATGAAGGATTTCAATGGTGATATGTCAAAAATATTACCATTGGACCCTTTTAACCGCTTTTTTCAACCGTTGGAATGACACCCTGTTTTGTGATCAATGTGGTATATCCGTATATATAGACCGCGTCACCGGACCTTATACACAAATATATCGGGTAAATACGGATAGCGCCGGATGGGGGCGTTGCGGCATCCTCAAAATAACCGGGAGCAGGCTATGTCTATATCGACGGTTGAGCTGGCAAAAGCCCGTGATACAGCCAATGCGATTCTCGAAGAGTTGCAGTTGGACGCTTATATCTACGAAGTGGAACCACGCAATGCGGACTGGGAACTGAAAATCGAGTGCGCCTGTGACATTGACGGGGGCTGGGAAACCGTGACCCTCAAAGTGCCAAAAAGCATGTTATTGGACAGTTATGAGAATGATGCGGTCAAGCAGAGCCTGTTCGCCTATTGGAAAAAGAAGCTGCGCAGTTGCAAATTAAAGGAAGCGCCAGTTGACCCATCTTAGTGGGTTTGCGATGGAAATGGAGCGGTATGCTGAAGACCGATGGGATTCCGCCAAAATTAAAAGGCAATGAATGCGAAGCATTGCTCTGCCAGCAATACTGGCGGGACGGCAGGCTTGAACAACCACTGGATGTTTTGTTTATTAAATCCCATGATCGCTGGACCCAGCTATATTTCGAAAACGACACCGTTTACTGGCGGTCGCAGCCGGAATCACCGGAGCCCCATATCGATAAGGAAGGCGACCCGTTCCGGTACCCGCTGGTTGATCTGGGTATTCAATACGGTTTGAAAGGTCAGTTGATCGAGGATTACAGCGTTGAGCCCATGGTCGGTGGGGTAAAGGTCAGGTTCGAGTTCGAAAAAGGTAGCCTGCTTGTCTGTTCCTGTGTCGAGGGCCAAACCCGCATTCAGCATATCAAGACGTAATGAATGAAGAGCTATAACAACAATTTTTGTTTTACAAAAAAACTGGAAACCAGTAGTCAACGATCAATCTGTCAGGTAAAGATATTAGATATTGGACTAAAAGTGATGGACGATACATTACTTCCTCAACTACAGGAACCTGAAGCACGGCATGCAGTGATCGACGCAGTGATGGCGCTATTTGTGCGCTGGCGGCTGCATGACCTAAATAAGGCTCAGTTGCTGGGCGTTGCCGATATTGCAGATCTAAAACACCATCGGGCACATAAAATGGAATCGACGGTACTGGCCCGTGCCGGTCATTTGCTGGCCATCGACCGGGCGCTGAATCGTCATTATGCCTATCAGCCCCGCATGTGTGATCAGTGGGTTTCACGTCCCCAGGAAGCGTTAAACGGGGAAACACCGTTGGCGGTAATGCTGGAGCAGGGAAGCCGCGGCATCCGAAAAGTCAGGGAACTGGCTGAATTCCAGCTCGACGATAGCGTATATAACGCAGACATACGGGTGCAGGACAGCCGTTGAGCCATTTCGCCAAGCCCCAGACTTTGTTAAAGGGCAATTAAAGGAAACTCGTCAAAGAACCTGGTCGTCTTTCAGAGTGGCGAAAGCGTGCGGGTAAATAACCAGATGACGCTTTGGTTCACTGCCGACGCTTTCCGTTACCACGTGGTGACGGCTGGCGATGCGGTGTTGTAACTTGCGTATCGTCGATGGCTTGGGAGACAGTTCCACCGCTACGCCTTCTTCAAGGGCGCGATGGATTGCTGCTTCGGTTTCACGAACAACCTCATCAACTTTAGTATCATCCACCCCATACACGACATTAAACACATCCCGCAACAGCCGGCGCAGCTGGGAGGTGGTGTTTTTCTTGACGCTATAAACCGGCAAGCCGGTGGCCTGGACCAGGCGCCGCAAGCGATTGTCGTCGGTACGGCTGCGTAACGTGACGATCAGGTTGGCGCGGTCAGGTTTATTGGTGACCGCGGCATCGAGACGCAAATCACGCACCACGCGTTCCACCGAGTCACGGCTGATACTGTAAGGATAAATACGTACCAGCCCTGATATATCCGTAGGTGTAAATGCAGCCGTGGTCTCCAGGGAATCCGTTGACTGCGCGGATTCGTTGGCAACCAATTCTTCACCTTTGGGTGTGCGGCGTACACCGCCCGGTGATTGTCCACGAAGCAGGGCATCGACGGCTTTTGCCGTATCGGCATGGACGATCACTTCATCATGATCAACGATCTCCACCACCGCGCCGAAGGTGGGCGGTGCCTTGCGTTCCATAATGGTTTTTTGGGTGCTGCGCAAGCGGGCTTCATCATCACCCAGGGTCACGGTTTGTACGCCACCCACCAGATCCGACAGCGTGGGATTGCGCAGGACATTTTCCAAGGTGTTGCCGTGCGCGGTGCCAATTAACTGCACGCCCCGTTCGGCAATGGTCCGCGCGGCCAGCGCTTCGGCAGCGGTGCCGATTTCATCCACGATGATCACTTCAGGCATGTGGTTTTCTACTGCCTCGATCATGACGGCGTGTTGCTGGTCAGGATGGGCCACCTGCATGCGGCGCGCGGAGCCAATGGCACGGTGGGGCACGTCACCGTCACCGGCAATTTCATTGGAAGTATCGATAACGATGACACGTTTACTAAATTCGTCGGCGAGCACCCGGGCGATTTCCCGGAGCTTGGTGGTTTTGCCAATCCCCGGACGACCCAATAACAGCACACTGCGGTGTTGCTCAATGAGATCACGAATCAGCTCGATGGTACCATACATGGCGCGCCCGGCACGCAAGGTGAGTCCAATAATGTCACCCTGGCGGTTGCGGATTGCGGAAATGCGATGCAGTGTACCTTCAATGCCGGCACGGTTGTCCGCGCCGAAAGTGCCGATGACTTCAACCACGTGGTCAATATCTTCCCGCGTGACGGGGCTGTCAGACAAATTAACCGCGCGATGGGGTAGACGTGCCTGGGATAGCCGTCCCAGGTCCAGTATTACTTCGAGCAATTCGTCGCGGGGCAGTTTATCAAGCTCGTCTTTTAACGTTGAAGGTAGTGCGGCGATGAGCAGGGATAGATCGTCAGTATAGGTTTTTACGGTCATTAAATTTAGAAAAAACGTTTAATAGTCAATTAGTAACCCAATTTACCGGTTAGTTCCCGGCGGGCGTTGATAAGCCGTTGACATTTAATGTGCCTATTTTATCAATAAAAGCTGATACATTGCTCATATCAGGCTTGCGCTAAGTCATTGTTATTGGGCAATTCCCCGGCTATAGATAATACACAATCAGCAACGTCGGAAATCAACTGCATCCATGGCGGATCCGGCTCGTGGCGGGGTCGATGGAGGCTATTGTTGTGAGATAGGTCGATGTTATGAGCCAGGTAAAGGAAGCCCGTTACTACCAACCGTTGGAAAACAATAAGGTTTGGTGCACCCTGTGTCCCCACGATTGTCATATCCCGGCCGGCGCCCGTGGTGCCTGCAGCGTACGCTATAATGACGGCGGTAAGTTGTACACTCTGGTTTACGATAAGGTGATTGCCAGGGAAGTCAACCCCATCGAAAAAAAACCGCTGTTCCATTTTTATCCCGGCAGTTTTGCTTATTCCATCTCGACGGTGGGTTGCAACCTGCGTTGCAGTTTTTGCCAGAATTGGGAAATTTCGCAATGGCCCAAGGATCATTTGCCGAAGCACCTTGCTTCAGCAGCACAGGGACTGGAACCGATTTGTCCGCATTTGCTGCAAATGGAGGAGCAAGTCATCGGCGAAACGGTCACGCCGCAAATAATCGTCGATGCTGCGGTGGCCACCGGTTGCCTTTCGGTGTCTTACACTTTTACCGAACCCACAATATTTTATGAACTGGCGTACGATACGGCGGTGATTGCCAAACAACAGGGACTCAAGAATAGCTTTATTAGCAATGGATTCATTAATGAAGCACCGCTAAGGGAACTGGCCACCGTGCTGGACGCCGCCAATATTGATTTGAAATTTTTCAAGGATGAAAGTTACCGGCGCATCAGCCGGGCGCGGCTTCAGCCGATTCTGGATGCCATTACGTTGTATCATGACCTGGGTGTATGGCTGGAAATAACCACACTGGTAATCCCCGGCGTCAACGACACGGACGAGGAGTTGACACAAATTGCCGAGTTTATCTGTTCGCTCAGTGACGCCATACCCTGGCACGTTACGGTGTATTACCCAACCTATAAAATGCTCGACCATCCGCCAACCAGCGCCGCGACGCTGCGCCGTGCCCGCAAAATTGGTTTTGCCGCCGGTTTGCGTTACGTTTACGAAGGCAACGTTCCCGGTGAAGGCGGCGAAAATACCTATTGCTATCAATGTAACAAACTGCTGATTCAACGTTTCGGATTCAGTGTTCAGTTAAATCATATAAAAGCCAACCGTTGCCCCGGGTGTGGAGCACATATTGACGGTGTTGGCTTAAGTGCATCATAGAATCACCACCAGCTAAAACTTAATAAAGGTAGTTACAGTTGCCGGGTCATGACAATGGCTGGCAGGCGTCTACCACGGGCAGGGTAATAATGCTTACAGATGCGGGCCTTGCGAAAACCCAGGGATTGATAAAGGCGAATGGCAATATGATTAGTCGGGCGTACTTCCAGCCACGCGGCGATGATATGGTGTTGACGAGCTTCATTCAGCAGGTGGAGCGTTATTTTTTGTCCAAGTCCCATGCCGCGAAAACGCTTTGCGATACAGATATTCATCAGGTGTACCCAGCCGTTTTTATGCTGCGCAACACCGTAGCCGACAACCCGGTTTTCCACATCAATGACCCGGCAAGTAAACGTTGTTCGCAGCATAGATCGAAATAACCACGCGGGCCAGGGATAATGCTGGCACTGTTTCTCCAGGGCCGTGACCGCCCCAACATCGGAGGGATGCATGGGCCGGATATGCGCCATTGTCAGTTGGCTATGAAAGGGTAGGCGTTTGCGTCTTGATAATCGATTGTGCGCTAGCCGGGCCATAAACGATCGTTGACAGGGGTTAAATAATTTATCGAAAAAACTGTGCCGTTTACCGGGTTACTGCAACATTCGGTATTTCTATTGCGCCGCCGGCAACGACTTCATAAATTGTGAATGATGCATTCAATGATATCCACGCAATTCTGGAGTTTAATGATGATTGTCAAGGAACATTAAGGCAGCAAATGAAAAAATGATTTTATTGACTGATATAAATGAGGTTGCATGTGCAACGGTCTTTTCCGATAACTGGCGTATTGTTATATTTTTTTCTGACTGGCTATCCCATGGCCGAACAGCTTGACACTATTAAACTCCCTGAGCCGGTATTGTCGGGTAAATATTCGTTGGCGCAAGCGTTGCAGCACCGGCGATCGGTACGTGAATACCTTGACGCCAAAATTACCTTGCCTGAATTGGGGCAGCTGCTATGGGCGGCGCAGGGCATAACAGACAAGCAGGGCTTACACACTGCGCCATCGGCGGGCGCATTATATCCTCTGGAACTCTATGTCGTCGCCAACAACGTGGATGGTTTGTCGGCTGGCGTCTATCAATATCATCCCCGTAACCATCGATTGACTTCAGTGCTACCCAAGGAATTAAGCCAGGCGTTGTCACGGGCGGCGCTGGGCCAGGATTCGGTACGGGAAGCGGCCGCGGTCGTGGTATTTACCGCGATTTACCGGCGAACTACCAAAAAATACGGCAAACGTGGAGAGCGCTACGTGCACATTGAAACCGGGCACGCAGCGGAGAATCTGTTCCTGCAAGCCCAAGCTCTTGGTTTGGGTACCGTTGACGTGGGCGCATTTGATGATGACGTCGTGGCCCGATTACTGGAACTGCCGGATGACGTTAAACCCATATTGCTCATGCCTGTTGGCAGGGTTCAGAGGTTTTCTTATTAATTCATTGCTAATTTCAGTTCGCACTGTATGTCATGCAACGGCGTCAATTTTTGGATTACACGACTAAAGCCGTTTTACTGGCGGCATTTCCAGGAGCTGTAATGTCCCGCAATCATCAGGCGACACAGCATGATAAAACGCTGACGCTGTTTTTGTGCGGGGATGTCATGACCGGCCGGGGTATTGACCAGGTACTCCCTCATCCCAGTGATCCTCGATTAGACGAGCCTTACGTCCGCGATGCCAGGCGCTACGTGGACATCGCCGAAGACGCCAACGGGCCGATTCCCAAGCCCGTGGCGTTTAGTTATATCTGGGGCGATATATTGGATGAATTGTACCGTGCGGACCTGCGGATTATTAACCTGGAATCCAACGTGACCGCCAGCGATGACTATGAGCGGAGTAAAGGTATAAATTATCGTATGCATCCACGCAATATACCCTGTATCACGGCGGCGAAAATCGATTGTTGCGTACTGGCCAACAATCACGTACTGGATTGGGGATATGCCGGGTTGACGGAGACCATCAAGACGTTGCAGCACGAAGGCATAAAAACCGCGGGCGCGGGCGATAACCTGGCGCAGGCACAATCGCCGGCAATTATAGAAGTGGCGGCAAAGGGTCGTGTACTTGTCTTTTCCTTTGGCATGCTGTCCAGCGGTGTGCCGCGGCAGTGGGGAGCTACTGCTAATCGCGCCGGCGTTAATTTGCTGGTGGATTTATCCGATGATGCCGTGCACGGTATCGCGGAACAGGTACAGTCGCTGCATCAGCCCGGGGATATCGTTGTGGTGTCAATTCATTGGGGGGAGAACTGGGGCTATGACATTTCGGGTGAGCAGGTCCGGTTTGTCCATCAACTGATTGATAACGCCGGTGTCGACATTATTCACGGGCATTCGTCCCATCATGTAAAAGCTATGGAGGTTTACCATAATAAACCGGTGTTTTACGGTTGCGGAGATTTTTTAAATGACTATGAGGGCATCGCGGGTTATGAACAATACCGCGATGACCTTGCTTTAATGTATTTTGTGACCATGGATCCAGTTAACAACGAACTTGTTAATCTGGAAATGGTGCCGACAAAGGTGCGGCGTTTTCAGGTCAACCACGCACCGCCAGAAGATGTGTTATGGTTGCAACGGGTTTTAAACCGGGAGGGAAAGGGCTTTCATAATCGTACTCAAATAAAGGGAGACCAAAAGCTGGAGCTGCAGTGGTAATTGTTACCAGATTTAAACACAAAGGCGCGGAGATTAATTTAAAAATAGTCTGGTTCTGCAATTTAATTTATTGAACGAGGAGTGTGGATTTATTGATTTGCCAGAGTCTGCAGCATCATAAACAAACCGTTAACCATCTTTGCATAGGGTTCGTAGGTGAGTTTGTCAGCGCTGTCCTGCGTGGTATGGTAGTACGGATAGCGGTATAGCGCGGTATCAGTGATCATGAAGGCTTTGTAACCCTCGCGCCAGAATGACAAGTGATCGCTCCATGACACGCCGGGCACGATCGATAAAGTGGCGATGTGTTCCACGGGAAAATCACTGCTTAGCCGGTAACGCTTGACGGCGTTGTGCATCACCCCCCGCGACGAGAAATTGGAAACGAAGGCGACGAAATTGCCTGTGCGCGGATAAAAGTATTTTAGCAGGGGAGGGTAATGTTGGCTGTTGGGGAGTTCAAGATAATAACCGATGGTTTCCAGTGATATCATGAAACGAATTTTATCCTGTTGTTGTCGGGCCCGCTTTGCATAAATCATGCTGCCCATATTGTTCCCGTAAAAAAACGGCGGTTCTTCGTTGACGAATGCGACAAAACGCACCGATGTATTCGACTCAATGTTCGTAAAAAGGCGGGAAAGTTCCAGCAGGGCGGCGATACCGCTGCCGTTGTCGTTGGCGCCAGGACTGCCGGCTACGGAATCGTAGTGAGCACCAATCACGATGCAGTCATCGGTGGCACCGTTTCCCCGGCGGGTGATTTCCAGGTTGGCGCATTGCAGACCGTTGACGGTATAAGTCTGTGGTGTGACGTAATAACCCTGATCTTGCCATTGGTGGGTGATATAGGCCGCGCTTGCCCGCAGGGCAGCCGGGTGATAAATATTGTGCTCCCCGATTTCCTCCGCCAACATATATACATGTTGTTTTAACCGGTCCACGTTGATCGCTTGCATATGAAACCTGAGTCAGCAAGCTCCTCGGAGAGGATGCTCCCAAAGAAGCGCCGTCAGCGCGATACCAACCCCACGGTGTCCTTTGGCTATTATGTTGGTTAACAAAGGTTAAACAACGTGATGTTTACCCACGACTTTTACAGTGCTGGCCTGTGGGCCCTGGTCACCTGCTTCTTCTACGAAGCGCACTTCATCGCCCATTGCCAGGTCATCAAAGTTGCCTTCCAATAAGCTGTTGCGGTGAAAATAAATATCCCTACCATCGCTGCTTTTTATTTTGCCAAAGTTTTCCGCCGGCACCAGTTCTGAAATCACGCCATGGGTTGGTAATTCATGATATTTGACATCGCCACGGCGTTTGCGGGACAGGTCCTGTATCTGGCGTTTAGCCGCGTCGAAGGCATCACGGATCGCAACATATGCATCTTCGTGCGCGTGGTGTTTGTCGCGGCCCCGGCTGACGTTAATTTCATGGCCGGGTAGTGTAATGTCAATGCTGATGTGAAACAGTTGCCCCTGTTGTTTGTGCTGGTGGGGTGATTCCACCACCACGTGGCACCGCGTGATATTGTCGACAAATTTATCCAGTTGTGACGCCCGTTCCTCGATATAGGCTGCCAGAGCATCGGAACGGTCCATGTGCCGGAATGTGATTTCCAGTGGGAGTTTCATTACGGTTTCCTCTCTTTTTGCCTGATTTTATTGTACAAACAAGCCACGTGTGACCACACTGATATGTGTCAATGATTTTGGCGGAAGTATCTATTTGATAAATCAATAAAAAATTGACGATTTGACGCCGGCGGATGGGTTACCATCACCGGGGTAGGCGCATGGTCGCGGCATTGTAAAATTCCCGGACCGCCGGTCGGCAATAATTGCCATCACTACGACGGCGGGAGAAGCATAAGGACTAATGAATCGGGAGCGGTCGCGGGGTATCGGGTACCGTGTTGCGCAAAATTGGAACGGATTGGTGGTTTTATTTTGGCGGAAATTAGAGAATAATGTAAGTCACGCTATTCAGCAGGTGGCTTAACAAACACCAGCGTCATTAGACACGCAGACTACTCAAAGCGGGCAGCTTTGGCTGTGAAGGTCAACAGGATTTGGGGATTTATGGAAAACGGTAAACGGGTTTTGGGAACTATCGCCAGGGTGTCTTGTAGAGTGCTGCTAATGGCCATGACCACTGCATTGGTGGCCTGTACGGCGAGCAATGGCAGCGGGGACAACAACGCTGACAAATTGCCGCAACGGGTACCCCTGGCACAACTGCAATTGCAGCAGGCGGAAGATTGCAGTGACCTCAAAGACTATATTACGCAATCCCTGATTCAACAATATGCCTCCATACCACGTTACGTGGAGTATTATGCCTGTCCGCCACTCGGTGGCGGTATGGGCGGTGGCCCTCCCAGTACGGCGGCGCCGCTGCCGGGTGACCAAAGCAACCAGGCCGGTGGCGGTAGCGGCAGTGCTAGCAGCAACGATGCTGCGCCGGTACCGGGTGATGTATCGGATACCAACAACCAGGAACTGGGTGTCAATGAAGGCGATATTGTGAAAGCCGACGACGCGGGAAATATTTACGTATTGACCGGTCGCCACTTCATTGTTGCGGATGGTTTTCCCCCGCAAAACATGAACGAACTGGCACGGATTGACCTGGGTGGGCGCGGCCTGAATCTTTTTCTGGATAAGGCCAATCAGCGGGTCGTTGTACTGGCTCGCTATGATCGGCCTTATTATATCACCGATACCCAGCCCACCGCCGCTGACGAAGCTGTCTCGGCGATTTATCCCAAGCCAGAACAGGACTATACCGTCGTATTGTTTTACGATGTGTCAACTCCCGCTGCCCCCAAGTTGACCGACCAGTTGCAATTGCAGGGTTATTTTCGCGACGGACGGCGCATTGATAACCGCTTGCACCTGGTATCCAATCATTACCTGCGGCCCACCGGTTTGTATGAAGACGCGGAGTTTTGGTCCTTGCGCAATGAGTTTATTAACGCGGTTTATCAAGCGCATTGTAATGATCCCCGGGCGGATGTCGCAACATTGCCGGCTGTGATCGACGCGCAAAATAAATTGAAAGCCAAAATTACCAATGTTGTTGCCGCCGTTGATCCGTCGACTTATACGCCCGATGCTTATCGAGTTTCCAATGGTAATACCGAGCCGGTTCCCTACCTGGCCTGTCGCAATATTCATTTCCCGCAAGTCAAATCCAGTCTGGGGTTACAACTCATTACCAGTGTTGATACCGATGGGGCCAACCTGCAGGCGGCGGGGATTGTCAACAACAGTTATATCACTTATGTCAGCCAGAATAATTTGTATCTCGCGGAAACAAGCCGGAACTGGTGGTGGCGAGCGCCCAATGGCGCCGGACCGGCAGAAGAAACGGCGATTTACAAGTTCGCCATTTCCGGCGATGCGCCGCAATATGTGGCGACCGGAAGCATCGATGGCTACGTCAACAACCAGTTCAGCCTCAGCGAATACAACGATGTGTTACGGGTTGCTACCACGCAAAACGATTTCGTTGTGACCACCGACGGGCAATGGCAATCGGTACGCAAGAACCATTTGTCGGTGCTGTCCGACAACGGCAACGGCGGTATGGACATTGTCGGTGAAGTGCGGGATTTTGCCCCCGGCGAGACGATCCGCAGTGCCCGGTTTTTGGGTGACCGGGGCTTCGTGGTGACATTCCGCAGCGTCGATCCGTTATTTACTTTTGATCTAACCAATCCGAAAGATCCACAATTAAAAGGCGAATTAACCATTCCGGGTTTCAGTACCTATATGCATCCTTACGATGAATCCCATTTGATTACCATTGGCCGGGCAGGGGGTATCGGCGGCACCGGTACCGGCAACGGCGTGCAATTGCAATTGGTGGATGTCAGTGATATGGCCAATCCTAAAGTGGTCGCTTCCCATGTGCCCGACATGCCCAGCGGTTGGTCGTGGAGCTCGGCGGAATATGACCACAAGGCGTTTACTTTCTACAAGCCCACCAATGTTTTGGCGATTCCGATGCAGGTTTATCCCAGTATAAGCGCCGACGTATTCAGCGGTGTCGCCGCTTTTAAAGTGACGTTGGCCGATGGCTTCACTGAACTTGGACGGGTGGATCACTCGGACCTGGCGTATGAGTATTATTGTCTAAACAATCCTTTGTTAATTTCATCCTATGACCAATATTGCAGTGATGGCAATTATTTTCAATGGGCGGCCCCGCGGCGGTCCATCGTGATGACGGATGTTGATGCGAACAGCAATGTGATCGACGTGTATCTTTATACGTTGTCTGATGTGGGGCTGAAAGCGTCGTCTATTTATGCCATATCCAATACGCTGGGCAGTCTGACATTCCCGCCGCAACCCTATCCCTGGTGGTATTTCGGTTACTATCCCGTGGGTGTCACTGATCCTGTTCCAATGGCGGGATCAACAGCGCCGGCGCCCGCGCTGTAATGTAGCCATAGCTTCGCAGTAGTTGGGCCAAAGCCGATTCGCTGACCAGCGGCGATGGCATATTTATATATTAATCAATTGATTAGCTCACGCCAGGAAAAACCCCAAAAAGATTCAATGTTCCTTCGCCGGTTCCGATAATACTGGTATCGCCAATGCTAGCTAACGGACAGTGCGATGAGCACCATATTTTGCAAATACCACCCCAAAACGGCGGCACGCTGGCAATGTTTCGATTGTGACATTACCATTTGCGGCAGTTGCGCAACCAAGGACACTGTGCGGAATACGGCGCAATGTCCTGTATGCAAGAGTCAGCTGGAAGCCGTCAGCGCAGCTAATTTTATAGAACCCTTCTGGAAACGAATTCCCAAATTTTTTAAATATCCCGCCAATGGCCAGTCACTGATATTTATCGGTGTTATTGGGTTGTTCCTTGCGTTCGCGCCTTTTGGCGGATTTATGAGCTGGGGCATGATGATCCTGTTAAGCCTGGCATTCATGCGTTACGCCATGCTGGTGCTGGAATATACCGCCGATGGCAGGGACAAACCGCCGGATGTATCCATCAACATGATTACCGGTGGTCATATGCTGCCGTTAAAAATGCTGGCGACCTATTTTGTATTTGGTTTTTTGGTGGCGTTTATCAATGGCAACGCCGGTTCGGTGCTCGGGGTTATTGCTTCGCTGCTGGTATTGGCGTGCGTACCGGCCAGCACCATGACCATCGCCACCACACAAAGCTTCGTCCACGCGCTTAATCCCATGATGTTGATCGGCATCATCCGGGCAATCGGCAGTCCTTACTGGATCATGTACTTGTTTCTGATACTGCTAAGCTCGTGCCAGACCGCCGTGACATCTATTGTTGCCGCCGCTGACAGTTTTCTTTTGCTACCGGTTCAAAATGCCATTGGCCTGTATTTTACCCTGATTATGTTTAACATGATGGGGTATGTCATTTTTCAATATCATGAGCAGTTGGGCTACTCCGTCAGAATGGAAGTGGATCAGGACTATGGTGATTCACCCAAAACCCAAACATCCAAACCCAGTCATCCAGCACTGCAGGAAGCGGAACTGCTGGTCAAAGAGGGCAACGTGGATGAGGCCATTTACCGGTTGCGGTCCGTGGTGGCCGGGCCCAACGTTCCATTGGAAGTGCGTGCCTATTACCATCAGCTGTTGCGCGCCAATGGCCACGTCGATGCCATGGTTCAGCATGCCCGGGAATACCTGAACATTTTGCTCTATCAGAAAAAGACCAGTGATACCGCCCGATTGGTGGTGGATTGTTACAAGCACAAACAAATCATCCGGCCCGCCGATCCGGATAATTTATATACCCTGGCATATGCCTTGAAAGACATTCGTGCTTTCAGGGAGTGCATGGCGCTGATCAATAACTTTCATACCCAGCATCCCAATCACCCCGACATTCCCAAACTTTATTTGCTGGGTGCAAAAGTGTTGAGCGAAGAGTTGAGCAACGATGCGATGGCGAGGAAAATTCTGCAATTTCTAAAAGCCAAATATGCCCAGCATAATCTCGCCGGGGAAATCGACCAGTATTATCATGTGATAAAAAACGTTGCCAATGGATAGCCGTTCCGCAGGCGTCGATTGATCAAGTAGTGCGGGGGTATTATCGCTGAGTATGACGTCGTGGCAATCCTGGCACACAAATCCGACCGCTGCTTTAATGTCACCCCGCCTTGTCCTGCAGTGCGTGCAGGCGACGGTCGGCTTCCAGGGCGGCATTGGTTTCGTTGAAATTTTTCCGTAACAATTCCAGGTAGGCCCGGCACTTGGTTGCATCATTGGCTTTTTGAAAGGCGTTGGCGAGAGCCAGCACCGCGTCAGCCACCGGTTCTTTCATTTTGTGGTTCTTCACCAGAACAACCAGTTTTTCCGCGTCCTCGAAATACTGACCCAACGCGAATGTCACAATGAGATGCAGGCAGAGTTTTGCATTCAATTTGGCTTTGGGTTGGGCGCGTTTCATGTATTCCTGGTAAGTGTTATATATTAGTTGGTAGGTTTTGGTGTTTTTGTCCTTTAACATCATTATCCGGTTGGCGGCCGTATGGAAATCATCGCTGGCCGGCTGCAGTTTGGCGGCCTTGTACCATTGCAACAAATACTCCCTGTTATCCGGATGCTCTTCCACGAGAGGGCGAAGTAACGCGAGTGCTTTGTCCACCTGCATTTTGGCAACGTGTTCCATGGCGGTTTCATATTGAAGGGTTGTTTGCTCGGTTTTTTCCTCCCGGTCCAGGTAGTCAATATTGACTTTGCCCAGGGCGTGCTTAACAACGGCCGCAAACACCGCACCGCTGCAAATACCGCCGATATGCGCGTAGTAGTTGACACCGGTGTCGGTAAAAGCAACCAGCTGAAATACCTCGTAGCCGAGCCATATGGGTAACAGCACAATCGCCGGCGCTTTTACGTAGTCAAAATAGACAAACACAAAATAAAAAAAGTTAATTTTGCGCAGGCCGAACAGCACGGTATACATTCCCATTAGGCCGGCAATGGCGCCGGAGGCGCCAATGGTCGGGATATCACTGTTGCTGTTAAACGCTATATACAGCAGTCCACCGGCCAGTCCTGTCAACAGGTAGCCGAAGGTAAAGGCTGTTTTGCCGAGGGCGGTTTCCACCACGAAACCAATAATGAACAGAAAGATCATGTTACCCAGCAGGTGGCCAAAACCGCCATGCAGGAACATGTTGGTGAAAAGTGTAACCGCCGTGGGTTGGTTGGGTTTTAGGCCGTAACGAAACGTGGTGACCTGGTCCAAACGCGACTCAAATTGCTGGTTTAACGTCTGCCAGTGGTGGTAACTGTTCCTGTCTTCAAACCATTTACCGTCGTGTAACTGTTGCTCAAAGTCCGTGTCCTGTTTCATTGTCATCACCATTAACTGACGCAACTTGGCGTCGGTGTCGCCCGTCGTCGGTGTCAGCGGTTGATGACTTTCCGTTTCCCCGATGCGTTGTTGATCCAGATAATCACTGTACTCGGCTGCCCGTTGCCAATCGTTTTGGGCATCGAGGTATTTGACGTAAAGGGGCATCTCCAGGTCGGGCAGTTCGCTATCCAGATAATATTCATAGGCCTGTCGGGCCAGGTCATTGTCATTGCCCTGAAATGTGAAAAAAATCAAACAGTTGGCGATGATGAGTAAAAACGTCACCAGGGGAGGGTTGGACCAGTCAATTTTTCCGAAAAATGGGATAAAAATCATCGCCAGCCCTGTGGGCAATAAATGGGTATACGGTAATCATCGGACATCCGCGGTGCTATCTTAATAGCGGGATATGAAAATCGTTCTGAGCAGGGCGCAGCGGCATCCGGTTAGGTGTCAAAAACAGGGCGAGTAAACCCAATATCAGTAACCCGAAAGCATCAGTCCACAGTTTGGTAAAACGTTTGGTCGTCACCCAATGGAAGGTAAAGCTTAGAGTGTTGTTGCCGGGCATTACCAGGCTGGTGAAATCTGAACATACAACTTTTCAGTAAGGAGGAGTCGTCATTATGGATATCACCGATTACCATTTTGGTTCGATTACCATTGGCGGTAAAACCTACAGGAGCGACGTTATTATTACACCGGATGAGGTCAGTGATAACTGGTGGCGGGAGCAGGGACATAATCTGTCAATACAAGACCTCGACAAGGTTATTGCCGCCAGACCGGCCATTGCCGTTATCGGTACCGGTTATTATGGCCGCATGCAGGTTCCCGCGGAAACGATTCGTTATCTTGAAGGGCAAGGTATCAACGTTTACTGTGAGAAGAGTCAAAAGGCTGTGGAGGAATTTAACCGGCTGCAACACCAATGTGCGAATATTGTCGCTGCGTTTCATCTGACCTGTTGATTTGACAGGCGTTGCCCCGTGCTTTTTGTCTTGCCATCGGTTTTGCCAGGGGCCGCCGGTTTCCCCCGGTTTTCTGATCCACCCTCCAGCCGGTTTCCTGAATGTGTTGGCGGGCCAAAGCGCCATAACTCCCGTTGGTCCCGGATTTTTACTGCCCGCTAAATCGCCTCGTTGGGTAATTTGTGGCATACTGTTGCCCGGTTGCCGCATCGGGAAGGCTCC
>JASFOJ010000108.1:0-16008 GCA_050116575.1 Gammaproteobacteria bacterium
ATTCAACCATAGTCAAATTCAACCATAGTCAAATTCAACCATAGTCAAATTCAACCATAGTCAAATTCAACCATAGTCAAATTCAACCATAGTCAAATTCAACCATAGTCAAATTCAACCATAGTCACATTTTGTCACAAGAAAAATCTGCCGCGCCAAGCCGGCGGGATTCACACCTGTTCTTAGCAGCCTCGCGATTGTTTGCGTGAGATTTTCCCTTCAATAGATTTCCCGGCACTGAGTAGAACCCACCAACGGTCGTTCGTTCCTTCATCTCCCTATTTGTTGCTGTTAATTAATGGCTGCAATCATCTTTATTTCAGTTTTTCAGGTGCGCGGGTCGGTGTTGCTGGAATATATGCTTGACATACGACTGGCCACTGAGTCCTCACATCCGGAGTTCATGACGTTACCAGCGGTAACAATTTGCAGTGAATGACAATTTACTGTCGCAAGAGGAACAAAGTTTGTCGGTGTTGTGATAGATCGCCATTGTGCTCCGCGTCAAAATTTTCTACCCGCCTCAATTAACCCTTATAGAAGTATGTTTTATAAAGTATTAACGATACTCAGATTTTCGTAATCTTGGAAATATTTGATTTCTTGGAATTTGGAATGGTTATTGCTGACTACCGTTCCATTTAAAACGCTGGTTGGAGAATTGTTGATGGCAACTATTTTAACCGTAGATGACTCCGCATCAATGCGGCAAATGGTCTCCTACACCTTGCAGGTTGCTGGATACCAGGTGACAGAGGCCAAAGATGGCGTTGAAGCCCTGGAAAAGGCCCTGGCCCAAAAATTCAACCTGGTGATTACTGATGTCAACATGCCAAACATGGACGGTATCACGCTGACTCGTGAATTGCGTGCTCTATCTGATTATAAATTTACACCGATCCTGACCCTTACCACGGAGGCGGGACAAAACAAGAAAGCCGAAGGGAAAAACGCCGGTGCCACCGGCTGGATAATCAAGCCATTTAATCCCGATCAACTACTTGCAACCATCAAAAAAGTCCTGGATTAGATTTAATGAGCACGGATCTTAAACAGTTTCACAATGCATTTTTTGAAGAAAGCTTCGAAGCCCTTGATGATATGGAATCCGGGTTATTGAACCTGGATGTCGATGCGGTCTACGGTGATGTCATCAACACGATATTCCGGGCAGCGCATTCCATTAAGGGATGCAGTGCCACTTTTGGTTTTGAAGAAATCGCGTCATTTGTTCACGTCATGGAAACCGTGTTGGATGAAATGCGGGATCAAACGCTGACACCGACACAGGAACTCGTCGACCTGTTGTTGAAAGCATTGGATGTATTGAGAACCATGCTGTCGTCGACGCAGGCCGGCGTACCGGTTGAGCGGGACCGGGTACAACAGTTGACCGGCGAGTTGGAGTCATATTTGCGGGATAACCGCGATTCGGGCAATAGCGACAGTAGCGGTAAGGCAACGCTGGTCAATGCGGGACAACAGTCATCCATCGGCTGGGAGATCTATTTTCGCCCCGGTCTGCACTTGCTGCAAACCGGCAACGACCCACTGCGTATGTTCCGCATATTGTCGGACCTGGGTGATCTCGACACCACCGCGATTACTGACGAAGTGCCGAATTTTCGCGTGATCGATGGTGAAGATTGTTATTTGGCGTGGCGGATTTTGCTGAAAGGAGAAACCACCGAAGCTGAAATTCGTGAAGTTTTTGAATGGGTCGAGGACGAATGTGAACTGGATATCAAGCCGATCAGTATGGAAAATCTGGCTGTCGAAGACAAAACGGCACAGTCCGGCAACGCGGTTCACGCCGGCACACGCGCCCATAACACCGCCGACGACAACGGATCGCTCAACACAGGCAACAGCGATTCGGTCTCGATCCGTGTGGATATTGATAAAGTGGACGCCATTATCAATATGGTGGGAGAACTGGTAATAACCCAGTCCATGCTTGATCAGTTGGGGTATGAATTTGCAGAGCACACGGTGGACACCGCACGCATCCAGAAATTGCGGGAAGGGCTAAGCCAGTTGGAGCGCAACACCCGGGATCTGCAGGAAAGTGTAATGCGCATTCGTATGCTACCGATCAGTTACGTGTTCAATCGCGTGCCGCGCATTGTCCATGACCTGTCTAAAAAGCTCAACAAGAACGTTGATATCAAAATGACCGGTGAAGGTACCGAACTGGACAAAACGGTGCTGGAGAAAATCGGTGACCCCCTGGTGCATCTCATTCGCAACGCCATTGACCATGGCATTGAGCAACCTGACGCAAGACGAGTTGCCGGCAAACCGAGCGCTGGAACGATTTTCTTAAATGCGTTCCACAAGGGCGGGAGCATCATTGTGGAAATCCGCGATGACGGCGCCGGTTTAAATAAATCGAAATTGCGGCAAACGGCGATCAAACGCGGGTTATTAGGTAATGAAGATATGCCGGACGACCAACAATTGTTTGATCTTATTTTTAACCCCGGGTTTTCAACCGCCGATACGATCAGTGATGTATCTGGGCGCGGCGTTGGCATGGATGTGGTTCGTCGAAACATGAAGGCGCTGGGTGGCAACATAGAGGTATCGTCCGTCGAAGGTGAAGGGTCGTGCTTTACCATTAAACTGCCGCTGACATTGGCGATTCTGGATGGGCAATTGGCTCGAGTTGGCAACGAAACCTATATCATACCCCTGATCTCTATTATCGAATCGCTTCAAATCAAACCGGACAAACTCAATAGAGTTGCCGGCAAAAGTGAATTCTACCGGTTACGGGATGAGTATATCAGTATCCTGCGAATGGGCGAATTGTTGGGTGCTCACCATCACATTCAATCACTTGATGACCGGCTCATGATTGTTGTTGAAGGGGACGGTAAAAAAGTCGGCCTTATTGTTGATGATCTCCTCGCACAGCAGCAAGTGGTTATCAAGAGTCTGGAATCAAATTATCGCCAAGTCAAAGGCATATCGGGGGCAACAATATTGGGTGATGGTACTGTTGCATTAATCGCGGACATTGCCGATCTTATTGGCCTGTCCAGTCAACCACGCTCTTCGTCTGCTCGTAGCAACGACAAAAAAGATATTAACGGCGCCGCCGCTTAAGGAGAACCAGATGGATTCCGCACACGTTACCTTGGAAGACTCCAGTTTATACGGAGAACAAGCAATCAACAAAAACCAATATCTCACATTTATTTTATCGGGAGAGGAGTACGCTGTCGATATACTCCGCGTCCAGGAAATTAAAGGTTGGGACAATATTACCCCCATACCCAACGCGCCTGTATATGTTAAAGGCGTCATAAACATTCGTGGCACAATCGTACCGATAGTTGACCTGCGCCAGAAATTTGGACTGCAACAGCTGGACTATGGTCCCGCCACTGTCATGATTGTGTTGAAAGTTAACAGCGAAAACAACCATCGCATAATGGGAATTATTGTCGACGCGGTTTCGGATGTTTATGCGATCAGTAGCGAGCAAATTCGTCCCGCACCGGATTGGGGTGATGTTTCAGCGGGAGATTTTCTCACGGGTCTGGCTACGGTTAACGACAAAATGATTATTATCCTCGATATCGACCGTTTGCTTAACGTGAACGACAACCAGTTCGTTGCACCGGTGCCGAATACATCCGCGGCTGAAATACCGGGACTGGATGTTGAGGTGCTGGAGCGATCTTTTGAACAAATCAGCGGCCAGGGCGAGGCGTTGGTTGCACGGTTCTACGAAGAACTATTCAGCCGCTATCCGGACACAAAAGCCCTATTTAAAGACGTATCAATGGAAGAACAGCAAAAGAAACTGTTGTCGGCCATCAAGTTGGTCATTTCCAGTGTGCGCGATCCCCAGGCATTAAAGCAAGCGCTGCACACCCTGGGGAAACGGCATCAGGAATATGGCGCCAGGCCAGAGCACTACCAGGCGGTTGTTGCCACGCTCATGGATGTATTGAGAGAAATGTCCGGCACATCATGGAGTGATGCAACAGACCAGGCCTGGAACAGCGCACTACAAATCGTGGCTCAGACCATGATGGACGGACAGAGACGTTAATTATTAAATTTGACCTGCAGACCAGTACACGAGATTGGAGAACATACCAATGGCATCTAGTAGCAAACCGAAAACAACTAATACCAAAGCGTCAACCGCTCGCACGAAGAAAAAACGCTCGAACACCAGAACCGCCACCTCAAACCATTCCATATCGCGGGAGCCTGAGTTGAAAGTTGAATTACTGGAGAAGACATTTACCGCGTTGGCGCCCTACGGCGAAGCAATCGTCCAGCGGTTTTATGATGAGCTGTTTACACAGTATCCCCAGGTCCGGCCGATGTTTCGCAACGTCAGCCAACTGGATCAGCAACGTAAGTTGTTAAACGCGCTGAAGCTGGTGATAAACAACTTGCGCAACCCCGCGGGTTTATCCGATACATTGCAGAAACTGGGTCGCAAACATCAGCAATACGGGGCCGAACAGGCGCACTACGAGGCCGTAAGCAAAACCTTGTTGGGAGTATTAGCGGAATTTGCCGGTGACTTGTGGACGAAAGAAGTGAGCGAAGCATGGGAAGACGCACTGAGTATAATCTCGAACACTATGTTAAGCGCTTATGCAAATACGGAGAATACGATGTTGGCAACCCAAAATTCGATAGGTCCGGGACTATCGTCGGAGCACGAACAACTGGCACAAATGCGATCAGCGGTCGATGGTGCGCTGACTGCCATTATGATGGTCGACCGGGATTTGGTCATAACGTATGTCAATGAATCAACACGCAAGCTGTTAAAAGAACACGAGTCCACGTTGCGAGGCATCTATCCTTCTTTTTCGGCAGACGGGATTGTGGGAACCTGTATAGATATTTTCCACAAGGATCCTTCTCATCAGAGACGTATTCTAAGCAACCCGGGAAATTTGCCTTATATCACTGATATCAACGTTGGACCACTAACGTTCAAGATCAACGTGACCGCGCAATATGATGCATTGGGTAACTACACGGGCAACACACTGGAATGGTCCGATGTCACCGAACTTCGCAAAAAAGAAACAGAAGTGTCCCGTTTGCAGGGTACCGTTGACGGCGCAATGACCAATATCATGATGATCAATCGTGACCTGGAAATTACTTATGTCAACAATGCAACGCGCAACCTGTTGACACAACACGAAACCACGCTCAAGGAACTTTTCCCCGGGTTTTCGGTTGAAAATATTGTTGGCACATGTATCGACATCTTTCACAAAAATCCGGCGCATCAAAGAAGGCTGCTGGAAAATCCTGCGAACCTGCCGTATTCCACCGATATTCAGGTGGGGCCGTTAATGTTCAACATCAATGTAACCGCCATTAAGGATGCGCAGGGAAACTATGTTGGCAATGCCCTGGAATGGGCGGATGTCACGGATGTGCGTAAAAAGGAGTTGGCGGTTGCCAGGCTGCAATCGGCGGTTGATGGTGCCGATGCCAACATTATGCTTTGTGATGAAAATTTGAATATTACTTACGCCAATCCGTCCGTTGTGAACATGCTCGCCCGACGTCAGGACGATTTACGCAAAAAGTGGCCGGGCTTCGATGCCAGAAACCTCGTGGGTCAAAACATTGACCAGTTCCATGTTAATCCGACTCACCAGCGCAATGTACTGAAAGATCTCGCCAACCTACCGAGGAAAGCCGAGATCAAGATTGACGACCTGGAATTTGAAGTGAACGCAACGGCCATTGTTGACCACCAGGGCAATTACATGGGTAACATGGTTCAATGGACGGATATTACAGAACAAAAAGACGCGGAACGCCAGATACAGCATCTCATTGAAAATGCCATCAAGGGGAAATTGGATGAACGCATCGACGCCGATATGTACGAAGGGTTCATGCGTGTGCTGGGGACGAGTATCAATAGCCTGGTGGATGCTATCACCGCCGAACAACGTGATGCCGAACACCACATCAAACATTTGATCAAGAATGCGATCGACGGCAAGCTGGATGAGCGGATAGATGCCAACGCTTATAAGGGGTTCGTGAAGGGAATCAGCGAGCATTTGAATGATCTAATGGATGCAGTCGTCAAACCCTTGAAGGAAGTCATGGATGTCATGTCCAAACTGTCGAAAGGCGATTTGACCCGTACCATGGAAGGCGACTTCAAAGGCGAATTTGCATCGTTGCGCGATGCCGTTAATTCCACGCTCGAAAATCTCGTCGATATTGTTGCCAAGATCAGGGAGTCCAGTGGCAATATTTCCTCGGCCAGTTCCGAAATTGCGCAGGGAAATACCGACTTGAGCCAGCGCACCGAGGAACAGGCCTCCAGTCTTGAAGAGACGGCGTCCAGCATGGAGGAACTCACCAGCACGGTTAAGCAAAACGCCGATAACGCCCGGCAAGCCAACCAGTTGGCTTCCGGCGCGCGTAACGAAGCGGAAAAAGGTGGTGAAGTTGTCGGTAAAGCCGTCAGCGCCATGGGGGAAATTAACGAAGCCAGCAAGAAGATCGCCGATATTATAACGGTCATCGACGAGATCGCCTTTCAGACCAATCTGCTAGCGTTGAACGCCGCGGTGGAAGCGGCCCGCGCCGGTGAACAGGGACGGGGATTCGCCGTAGTAGCCGGTGAAGTGCGTAACCTGGCACAGCGCAGTGCAGGGGCGGCAAAGGAAATAAAAGCGTTGATTAAGGACAGTGTTGAAAAAGTCGAGGACGGTTCAACCCTGGTCTACCAGTCAGGCCAGACCCTGCAGGAAATCGTCAATGCAGTGAAGAAAGTCAGCGATATTGTCGCGGAAATCGCGGCCGCCAGCCAGGAGCAATCCGGCGGTATTGAACAGGTGAACAAGGCCGTCATGCAAATGGACGAGGTCACCCAGCAAAACGGCGCGTTGGTAGAAGAAGCCGCCGCCGCTAGTGTTGCGCTGGACGAGCAAGCCAAGGTGCTCGACAGCCTGGTGAGCTTTTTTATGCTCGACGAGTCCATGGTAAAAGCGGCAATGCCTGTGGCCAAGGAAATACCAGCCGGGCATACCCGCGTTGCGGAATCGGCAGCAACGCGCCTCAAACCATGGCGGCCACAACAACCGGTAGCCAAAAAAACTTCGCAACGTCTTTCGGAAGATGATGGTTCATGGGAAGAGTTCTAGCGCCTGATATAGAGGATCCGCATCGGACACGGGAGTTTGTGTTTACCGATCGCGATTTTCAAGTGCTGCGCAAGCTGGTTAATCAATATACGGGTATCTCGCTTTCTGATGCAAAGCGGGAACTCGTATATAACCGCTTATCCCGGCGGTTGCGATATCATAAAATAAAGAGCTTCCGGCATTATTGCGATTTGCTGCAAAGTGATAGCGACGGGCAGGAAATAATTCATTTTACCAACGCCATTACCACCAACCTTACTGCGTTTTTCAGGGAGTCCCATCACTTCGATTTTCTGAAAACCAATATTTTGGGCAGCTACGTCAAAAATGGCGGCAACGCCAGCCGGATACGGTTGTGGTCTGCCGGCTGTTCCACCGGTGAAGAACCTTACAGTATTGCTATGACAATTAAAGGACGTGGCGATATTGCCGATGACGCGGACATCCGGATATTGGCCACCGACCTGGATTCCACCGTATTGGAAACCGCGAAAAAAGCGGCGTATCCGCAGGAAAAACTTAAGTGCATTCCCCCGCACCAGGCGAAACGCTGGTTTTTGAAAGGCAGTGAGCGCAATACCGGTTTGGTACAGGTTAAACCGGCTGTGCGGAGCCTGGTTGCTTTCAGGCGCCTGAACCTGTTGGATGATTGGCCCATGAGAGGCCCTTTTGATGCGATATTCTGTCGCAATGTGGTGATTTACTTTGATAAAGCAACACAACAGCAATTGGTGGACCGTTTTGCGGATATGCTGGTTGACGGCGGATTCCTGTTTCTCGGGCACTCCGAATCGCTGTTCAAAGTCTCAGAACGGTTTTGCCTGGTAGGGCAAACTATATATCAAAAAACAAAATGATACTAATAGACAAAATGAGTAACGGTATTTACCGACCAATGGGCCATCAACTTCCCAGCCAACGTCCCAAAACTGCGTTGCGGGGATTTAAACATATCAACCGATATTGGGACCGCTCCCATGGCTGCTACGCGGCGAAACTGTTGCCGGGCGATTACTATATTACAACGCACGAGGAAATTATTGTTACCACGCTGGGTTCGTGTATTTCCGCCTGTATCCGGGATCGTGTGTTCGGAATCGGCGGAATGAACCATTTTATGTTGCCGTATCATTCGACGGTGGCGGATAACTGGAAAAACACCCGGCTTAGCGCATCTAATCGTTATGGGTCTTATGCCATGGAAAATCTCATTAACGATATCCTTAAAAACGGCGGCGAACGGCGTCACCTGGAAGTTAAAATATTCGGCGGCGGAAAAATACTGGCGCAAATGACCGACATCGGTCGCAATAACATTAATTTTATCAAACAGTATATTGAAACGGAAGGTTTAAACCTGTTGGCTGAAGATACCGGTGATATTTATCCACGCAAAATCGTGTATTTCCCCATAACCGGAAAAGTGTGGGTTAAAAAGTTGCGTTCATTGCAGAATCGTACCATCTTCGAGCGCGAATCGCGTTACTTGCATGATATACAAAACCGGCCAATATCGGGCGATGTCGAACTTTTTTAAACGGGGCGGGATCAATGGCCGGAGATCGGAAAAAGATACGCGTGTTGATAGTGGACGATTCGGCATTGATCAGAAAATTATTGACTGCAATTTTTAGCTCCGCGGCGGACATGGAGGTTGTCGGAGCCGCACGCGATCCCATCGTAGCCAGGGATTTGATAAAAACACTCAATCCCGATGTTCTGACACTGGATATTGAAATGCCGAGAATGGATGGCATATCTTTTCTGTCCAACCTCATGCGGTTGCGACCCATGCCGGTTGTGATGGTTTCGTCGATGACGGAAAAAAGCGCCGACGTTACCTTGCAGGCACTGGAACTTGGCGCCATTGATTTTGTGTTGAAACCGAAGGTGGATATTACATCAGGCCTGGAAGACTGCGCAGAAGAAATCATTGAAAAAGTGCGCATCGCATCGCGTGCAAAAGTGTGGCCGGTAAACACGCGCACACCCAACGTCAATCCAAAGTATTCCGCCGATGCCGTTATCAAGAACGACAGTCGGCCACGACATATAGTCACCACGGATAAGATTGTTGCGATTGGGGCGTCCACCGGGGGTACCGAGGCAATTAAACAGATACTGTGTGACATGCCGGCGCATGCCCCCGGAATCGTCATTACACAACATATTCCGGAAACATTTTCCACCGCGTTTGCCCAGCGCATGGACCGAATGTCTGCGATGACTGTATTTGAGGCCAGTGACGGTCAGCAGGTACTGCCGGGCCATGTTTATATCGCGCCGGGAGATTCACATCTCATGATTAAACGCAGTGGCGCCCGCTACATCTGCAAACTCAGCGATGGACCTCCTGTCAATCGGCATCGTCCTTCTATAGATGTTATGTTCCGATCCATTGCCCAGCATGTCGGGCCCAACGCTATTGGTGTCGTTCTTACGGGTATGGGGAATGACGGCGCGGCGGGATTAAAAGAAATTCACCTGGCGGGAGGGTATACGATCATACAGGACGAAAAAACCAGTGTAGTATGGGGCATGCCTGGCGAAGCCTACAAACTGCGAGTAGTGGACAAGGTCAAACCCGTCAATGAGATAGGCGCCACCCTGTTAAAAACGGTGCGGCGGCTGGATAATGGGACCAAGGCGGGATCCGGCCGTGGAAACCAGTCGGCGGTATAGTGCCTTGATGGGTAATATTATCCGCTCGTTATAGTCGGCTTTTTATGTTAATCCCGTTATCGGATAGACCCGTCCGTTTAGTTCTATTGTTTCGTGTTTTTTCAGAAACGGGTTAATTAACACCAAATAGCTCGAAATCTATCCCACCGACCTTTCCGGCCATAAATAAACCGTCATCAAATTACTTTGCGTCTCCTTTGCAGCGAGGCATGATAATGTGTGGTGTTGTATAATTTCATTATTGATGTTGAAGCCGGTGACACTTGTATAACATTTAGGCCGGCGTGACAGAGGGATGTATGCTGACCGTTATTGTTCAAATGGCAGGGTTGATTGCGTGCGGCGTGGTGTGGCGCGTATTCAAACCGGGTGGTATTGAGCCTTTGCAAACCCGCAAGGTGTTGACCACCCTGGTATATTATCTGTTGTTGCCCGCCCTGGTATTGTCGGTGCTCTGGCAAGCGGATCTGGGGGCTCATTCGGTATATATCGCATTGTCGGCGGCAAGCGGAATTGTCGCCGGTTTGGGACTGGGTTATGTCACGTGCCGCTTTTGCCAATCACAACGTGCTCAAACCGGTGCCATGCTGCTTGCCGTTGCATTTCCTAATGCCACCTATCTTGGTTTACCGGTACTGGAAGCAACGTTCGGTAATTGGGCGCGTAGCATTGCCATTCAATATGACCTGTTTGCCTGTACCCCGTTGTTGTTTACGGTGGGCATACTGACGGCTGCACGTTTTGGAACTGGCAAAATAGGAGGACGCCGCCTGTTCGGTGAGTTATTCCGCATTCCCGCGGTATGGGCGGCGCTGTTGGCGATATTGTTGAACCTGATGGATTTTACGATACCGCTGGTGGTGGATGGTTTGCTGTCGCTACTGAACCGCGGTGTGGTGCCATTGATGCTGTTTTCCCTGGGGCTTAGCCTGGAATGGAAGCCCAACCGGCTGCGCTTTTTGCGGCCGTTGATCCCGGTGATCGTATTGCGGTTATTGGTGATACCTGTCGTGGTTATGCTGGTGGCTACGGCATTGGGCTTTACGGGGGAATGGCGGGCCGCCGTAGTCATGGAGGCGGCCATGCCGAGTATGGTCATTGGTATTATTATCTGTGACCGATACGATCTCGATGTGTCGCTTTATGCAACCGCCGTGACCGTGACAACAGTCATCAGCCTCGTTACGCTGCCGTTATGGTATCGTTGGCTGGTGTAAAGCATGACATTCAGGTTATGGTGGCGCCGGTTATTACCAGTTTGCCATGATCATAGGCAATTTTCAGTTGTATCAACATATCGTCGTTACTTTTATCAAAACGCGCTGACCACAGTATTAGCGCTGTTTTATTCTTGCGCAACACACCCAGCGGTTGCCGCGAAATGCATTGGCCCCGTGCCCGGTTCACGGCAATGGATTGTTCGGCAAACAGATCTTCCGGGATGGTGCTGCGCATGCCGTGGGAAAAATCCCTGCTGAATTTGGCATATTTCAGGGCATTGCCACCGTCCAGCATGTTTTGCAACAATGGCTCCGCCAGGGCGATAATTTCTTCATCACTGTCGTCTACAATATTGTCCGGCATTTTTATGCAGTATCAGTGTCAATATTATAAATGCTATTGCTGGTGTTGATTGGTGTGTGTTCCCATAGGGGCTGTTAGTTGTTAGTAATAGCTATTATGGCAGTGAATTGCCGGCTTTGCGAATATAGTATTATTGAAGTCGATATTTTTGTTGCGGTATGTTCGTGCAGTGACGGATTAGAGATAATCGACGGCAATCAACAGGGGAGGTTGGCTCATATTATGCTGAGTGTCTTGATTACCGGCAGCAACAGAGGCCTGGGGCTGGAGTGGGTGCGCCAGTACGCCGAAGAAAACTGGCGTGTCTATGCTACATGCCGTTTTCCTGAACAGGCCCAAGAACTCGAGGCAATTTCATACAACTACTCCAATGTATCGATTCATGAAATGGATGTGACCCGCCGGGATCAACTGGCGGCTGTGGCTGATGCCATCGAAGGCCCTATCGATATTCTGGTGAACAACGCCGGTGTGTATCATGAACGCTGGGGCAAGGATCCGCTGGGAAACATCAATTATGCCGATTGGCAGGATACGTTTAATGTCAACACCCTTGGTCCCATGCGGGTCTGCGAACAGTTCGCCGATTACGTCGCTCATAGCCAGTGCCGCATGGTGGTTGCCATTAGTAGCCACATGGGTAGCATTGCCGATATCAGCAATCCCAATGACTATGCGTACCGCTCGAGCAAGGCCGCGCTCAATGCCGCCATGAAAGGTTTATCCGTTGATTTTGCTCGCCGTAACATCGGGATACTCATTTTGCATCCGGGATGGGTCCAAACACGCATGGGCGGAAATTCGGCGCCGTTGACGGCGCAACAAAGTGTCACCGGCATGCGAGAACTGGTCAGCAACTTTAACGTGACGCAATCGGGACATTTTTACCGTTATGATGGTAGCGAGATCCCGTGGTAACCGCGATTACACGGCCAATAGAACAGATATTCAGTCAATGATTCTTTAAATTTTTTTTCGCAAAGGGTTATTACTAAGCTGATTGTTCCACAAACCGTGCATCAAATTTCTCAATCACGTCAAGAAACTCATCCGGCAAATATTCCGATACCGTGGTAATAAGTTCCACGGGTAGAAAGCTGTAGAACGCCTGGGCTATGCCACCGGTAATACAAGCCATGGTATCGGCGTCACCACCCACGGAAATGGATTTACGGATTGCATCTTCGTAATCGCAAGATTCCAGAAACGCGATAATGGCTTCCGGTACCGAGCCCTGGCAGGAGAGGGTGTATTTGTAATGATCGCGAACATCGTCCAGGCGCCGCTCGAGATCGTAGTGGAACAGGTTTTGGATTTCCTGTTTGATGTCCTGTTTACTGTGGCCGGTGCGGGCCAGGTAGACACTTAGGGCCGTTGCCTGCGCACCCTTGATACCTTCAGGATGATTATGGGTTATTACCGCGCTTTTACGGGCCTGGTCCAGCACTTCCACATTTGAATGAAATGCAAAACCGATCGGGCTGACCCGCATGGCGGAACCGTTTCCCCAACTGTTGTATGGTTGGGGATCTTCCGCTTGCAGCCATTGGTAAAAGGACCGTCCGTAACCGGCATTGGGATAACGGCGCCCGTAGCGGCGTAACATTTTTTCGTAGTTCCTTTCATAATCCTTGTTGTGCAAAATGGCATCAGCGATGGCCACGGTTAAAACGGTATCGTCGGTGTAGGTGGTACCGGGAACGAAGAAGTCGAAGTCTGTCACTTTAACGGGCGTTGCTTCGTACACCGATCCGATCACATCACCAATAATGGCACCCAACATTACGATTATTACCTGTCAATACGGTTCATTCATATTGTCCATATTATCGGAAAATGTAGGGTTCAACTTATTGATATATCGCAACTCGCATCCACGCTGATAGGCTATATTGAAAAATTGCAATGTAATCACCATTTACATTACATATTGTGTGGTATGAGTTGTAAATCCTTGGCACCATTATCATGATTAGTCATATAAGGAGGAGAATCTATAAATGGAAAAGAGAAAGCGACATAATTTATTGTTGATCCTGGCGATCGCGATCCTGTTAATTGGAGCACTCGTACAGGTTTACTTTATGGTTACCGCCGGACAAAAAAGTGGTGCGGAACAGGCGATGGAATCACCTGCCACGGAATCAACAGCCCCGGCGCAGCAAAACTAATTTTCGCCGCTATTGCGAAGTGGTGGTATCCATGCGCCGTTAGCCCAATACAGGACTTGTTATGACTTCGGACGATAAACTGCTGTTGTATATCGCGGATCCCATGTGTTCCTGGTGCTGGGGGTTTACGCCGGTGTTTGATGAGATTAAATCCACTTTCGGGGATCGCCTGAAGGTGGCGTTGATACTGGGCGGGTTGCGCCCGGGTACCCGCGAACCGATGACCGATACCGCGCGGGAGGAAATCTTTCATCATTGGCGTGAAGTGCAAAAGCTGACCGGCCAAAGTTTTCAGTTTGACGGCGCCTTAGCGGATGACTTTGTTTATGATACCGAGAAACCGAGCAGGGCTGTGGTGACGGTGGGTGAATTGAACCCCGAGGCGGTCATGCCGTATTTTAAAACGGTTCAGGCCGCTTTTTACCGGGAACACAAAGATGTTACCCGCAAGGAAGTGCTCGCCGCTCTGGCAGTACCTTTTGCCGTTGATGCTGACCGGTTCAACGCGATGTACGACAGCCAAACAATGAAAGACAGGACCCAGGCTCATTTCGTGCGTACACGCCAATTAGGCGTACGTGGATTTCCCACCTTGATATTGCAGGCCGGCGGCCATTATAAGCTGATAACCCACGGCTATCGTCCCTTCGATGACTTGAAAGACGATATTGACCAAGCTTTGGTTTAACATAGATGCAGAGACCGTGATAGTATTCCAAATTGAAGCAGAAAATGCTTATCGGTAGGGTGTGGTGAGCTCCGCGAACCGCATCAATCAAGGGGTTATGATACCAACCAGGGTGCGCTTCGTTTATTTTACGCCCGTAGGGTACAGCAGCACCCTACAGTGGATACTTTCAAGTCTCACGGCGCACGCTACATCATGAACCCCGGAGTTTGGGGGTCGTTACTTTACTCAAAAAGAAAACTTTCATCATCTCGCAGCGCTTGGTAACTAACCGGATCGAAATATCCGCCGCCACCAATTCGCTTTGTGCGGCGATGATGACAATGCCGCTAACGTTTGTTCATTAAGGTCCACCGGCGGCAGGCGGGATATGATCCAGCCCGGTAAGGGCGGATTGTCACTGAAACCGCAGACGACTCCCAGGTTGTTGGGGTCATAGATTTTGATAAATTGCGGATTGTGTTTATCGTCAACGTAAACGATGCCACAGTAATCTTCTTCGTGCTCGCGCCGCAGAAGTTGATTGATCTCATCGATAAACCGGGTCAGTTGTTGCCCCGCCATGGGTTGGTCGGGCGCGGGCTCGGTGACAATATATACGTACCAACTGTCATCGGCTTTTTGTTTTAAGAGCGCCCAAAACTCGTCGAGTTCCTGCCATTGCCGTATCCCGGCGAAACTGCCGCGAAATGCCTGGATAAAGGGGTTGGACGGTTCGATACCGTGATTTTTGACTGTCGCTTTCTTCATCATGATACGTTGTGTTTGCAGATTGTTGCACATTCCTGCCCGTGACCCGGCCGGCGACATGCATTTGGCGTGTAACGGTTGTTGGGCAAGCAGGTGTGCAAGTCAGGCTTTAAAAATTGCAGATTGAGTCGGAGTGTATCGGAATAGGCAGACGTTGCAAACCCTTTATCCCGTGTATGGCAGCTGTCTATATCGCGTCGTGTCGGGCAAAATCGATTTCTCCGCTTATGGGTAACAGAAACACAGCCTATGGCGAGCCTGCGGCCCTGGATAGTGGTGCCCCTAGTGCTCAATGCGTTCGACCAGTTCCTCGATTCGCTCGGCCATAATATCCCAAATCACCATGGGACCACCTTCCTCCATCCAATCTAGCGGTGCTTTGTGTCTTAGTTCGTCGATATAATTCGCCAGATCACCCCGATGACGGGCCAGTTCTTCAAACGCTGCGGTTTTGTCATCAGTCAAAGCACCAGCGGTTTGGTGTTGGGCTTTTTCCATGGTTTCATCGATATGTTTGAGGCGGGACTCATGCGCCCTGATATGTCGTTCCGCCAGTAAGTCAACACTCGCCATTGTTACCTCCATTGCTCCACGTTAACAAATTCGCCTTGTCGATCTATTAATAAATTATCCGCCAGTTTTGGTTAATTTTTCCATGGTGGCGATCACGGTAACTGATCTGGATCAAAAGTTAATAGCGTTCCAGGTGGTCGATAGTAATCATATCCAACCTGAAGGCGAGCACAGAGGATGCGATTCAACGTAGTGGATTTCTTATGGCGAGGTACGCGAGTCGTTACGAAACGCAGGACGTGACAACAACAAACAGCGGGTTGTTACTTAATACAAGACAGCGGCGTTTGTTTAAACCGGGAACTTATTCACTTTTAATCCGTTCGATCAGCTTTTCAAGCCGCTTGGCGACCAGTTCCCACATGACCATTGGCCCGGCGGCCTCCATGAATTG
>JASFOJ010000109.1:0-15941 GCA_050116575.1 Gammaproteobacteria bacterium
TCATAGAAACGGGTGCCGTGCATTGTGATAATGTCACGGCGCGTTTAATCCAGACCCAGAAACGCTACGCAATCGTCCGGCAACTCATCGTAGACCTTGTCGAGAATCCGTTGACCCTGCTGCGGACTGAGTAGATTTTTGTGATCGCCCACCCGGCCCTTGCGTATAAATTTTCCGGTCTTGAACATGGATTCGCCCGAATCAAAGCGGGTAACAAATTTGTCGCTGTGTTGTTTCATCCAGCCCAGGGAGCAGTGCGTCACAATCGACGGCATTTGATGGTCATCTATTTCCCAGCATAAAAACTTTACCAATGACCTGATCGAAGTTTCGAGGTCGGTTACCATGTCTTCGTAGCGTAACCACATGACATTGTGATCATTGATATGCGGCCACCAGCTTTTTACATTTCTAAACCAGGAGCCGGTCGTCAGCCAATGCTCAAAGTAATCGTCAAATGACGTAGGCCGTTTCATATCAAAGTAATTGAGGGCCGTGTCTGTGAGGGACATTACGTGGTGATAAAAACTGATACAGCAATCGCGGGGGTCGCGGGAGGTCAGGACAATGTTGGCTACATCGGAGCCGGGTGTTTGTTCGTAAGTGCAATGGGTTTTAAAAATTCGCGGGTTTTCCATGTGATCGTATTGCGCCAGCCGTTGCTGCCAGGATTGGGTCTGCCGCGGCAACTCCAGCCAGGGAACCACATCATCGATAGCGGTAAATGATACGTCACCCTTGGATTTCAGCTGATAAAGGATTTGCTGCATCCAGGTGGTACCCGCTTTGGGTGCGGTAGTGATCAGTACATCGGACCCTCTGGCGCAAAAATGCGCCAGAATATCCGGATCGTGCAGGAGCGAGGGGGTTCCCCACTTGGGATCGATATCAGTGGACATGAAGCTGCGTCACTGATATCCGGTAATGAAGGGAATAACCGCTAACGTAGTGTGTTAACGATCAATCGTGCTGATGGCCATCCGGTCCATGGACATGGCCATGGTCCATTTCTTCCTGGGTAGCATCACGAACGTCGACCACTTTGACGTCAAAGTTCAGATGATAACCGGCCAGTGGGTGATTAGCGTCCACGGTTACGTCGTCACCGTCGATATCCATGACGGTTACAGTGAGGTGTTGTCCGTCGGGACCCGAGGCGTGGTATTGAGCACCGACTTTAATATTTTCGCTGCCAAACATGGATTTGGGTACTTTTTGTGTTTTGGCATCATCTCTGGCGCCATAGGCTTCTTCCGGGGGAATGCGCACGGATACTTCTTCTCCAACATCCTTTCCGTCCAGTGCGGTCTCCAGTCCCGGGATGATATTGCTGGCACCGTGCAGGTAGCTTAACGGTTCGGAGCCTTCGGATGTATCCACAACGTTGCCACTGTCATCTTTTAATGTGTAATCGATGCTGACAACCTTATTTGCTGCGACTTTCATTATGTTCCTCCAAATGGAAATTCAACGGTCGTGTCTACTTTCAAACACACGTAATGCGGGACGATAGGCTGTTGAGCCAGGACATCCGGAACCGCGAGTGATCGTAGCCGGAAACGGTCACCATAACACGATTGGCCTATTCTTTGTAGGGTGGCATCGTCTTCGCCTTGGCGCCACCCTGACTATCGTCAAAATAATCGATATATATCAGTAAGTTATAATAGGGCGAGAAAATTATCAGCTTGATCGACAGTTGCGCCTCATTGGGTCGCACCGCAACAGGCAGTTGCCATGAAGTTCATTAAACTCTGGCGTGACGGCGAAGTTCGTTGTTAAACATTGATAAACCGCGGCCCAAAAAAAACCCGCAAGGTGCGGGTGAGGGAGTGAGTATGTTACAGCAGTATTATTTATGTTGGCGGGAGCGGTTAGTGTGACAAAGACCGTAATTTAAGTCGCGGGGTCAGTGACATCACGGGCTCTCTCGCCCGGGAAAGCCATTTTCCCAGCGTTTTGGCGGGATGCCAGTTAAATAATCCCGTAAAAATCAGCGGAAGCGCCACCAATGGCAACAGCACGAGCGATATGTGCATTACCTGCGATGACTTGTCCGTAGATAAAAACATTGTTGCTACGATGAACACACAGCCTGTAGCAATCTCGATACTTCGAATGATGTTATCAGTCATAACGATTACCTCCTGGTTAGGTTCAAACATGTGGATAACAATCCATGCCTAACGGTGGCACCACCAGACCGACGTTGGTTTGAATGGTATTGTGAAATTGAATAAAGCCCGGCAATCCAAGCAGGCAATGACGCAGGCAGGGTGAAGGGCAGAACGGGACAGACTGTGCCACCACACGCCTGGTATGCCGGGCTGTAATATAGAGCGAACATTGCTCAAGGTTAGTTACATTAAAACGCAGAACGAAGTTGTTGCAACGTTATGACGCTACATCCCTGGGTCATAAACGTGCAGGAGTTTTATCATAATCAGCCACCACCTCCTTTCGTTTATTGCTTCGTTGAAACAATGGTTTGTTTATTGTTGTAACGCTGTTGCCGATTGCGTTTAATATTGGATAGCAAGGGCAGTGCCAATTTGTTTGGTGAAGCGAAAATGATTGGTAAGTTGTTCATCCGAAGTGGGTTTTTTCTGTAAGCGCGGTGCTGCAGCTGTTGCAAATCGATAGCGGAAAAAGGGGGAAATTGAACCGTTGTCGTGCAACGGGCACTCGATAGGTGCGCCTGTAAAAAAGAATTCACCTATAAAATTACGGCAAATGTGAAATAGACCGCCTGCCGACACCATCGGCGTTATGCCGAGCCGACTAGTTCCGTTGATTAATAGTATTCGCGAACCAATACAGCAACGGGACCACGAACATCCAGCACACGCCTATGATAATAAAATTATAATATATTGATCCGCTGCCGGTAATGGTGAGTGCCTCCATTTTGTATCCCGCATAATAAGCCAGTGGGGCAAACAAGAGGCCTGCAGCCGGTTGTAGAACAACACGGTTCGCCAGCCAGCGAAGACTGTGGTTCAGGGTCGTCGCAAACAACATCCACAACGCGAGCAGCCAGATTGGCATGGGACCCAATATGGCCCAATGGTTCACTGGCAAAAAAACGCCTTGTGAAATAAGCACTGAATCCACTATGAACCCCATCATGCCTGCGGCAGCGACCAGTAGTAACTCCGTCAAACGGGTTTTAGTGAGTAGTAAATGGATAGCAATAACTATCGCTACACCGATAGTCGCCAGCCACTCCGTTCGGCTTGCGGCGCCCAAAACGCCCGCAAACCATCCGACCTGGAACAGGATAAAGTTAACGGTTGCATTCATTGTTCAAACCCGCGACTGATTACCCTCATTGCGCATCGATCCGTGGTAAAAGCGGTGTTTTACGGTTCAGCGGTTTGCTAAATACATAATGAACGTCACTGATGGTGCGTTCGGCAAAGCCACCTTCACAATAACACAGGTAAAAGTCCCACAGGCGAAGCAGACCCTCTGGATAGCCCCGTTGTTTAACGGCATCTCGATTGGCAAACAGTTGCTCACGCCACAAACTCAACGTTGTCGCGTAATGGGGTCCAATATCTTCCAGGTGAACCAGCCGCAGGTCCGACGCGCTGGTAGTTGATTCAACGATGGCGGTATTCGATGGAATGCAACTGCCGGGAAAAACATAACGCTGTATAAAATCCACAGAACGTTTGGCCTGCTCGTAACGTTGATCGGCAATGGTAATTGCCTGTATCAGCATCGTACCATCAGGTTTTAACAGTTCGCCGCACTTTTTAAAGAACGTGTCGTAGTAGCGATGGCCCACGGCTTCAATCATTTCGATGGAAACCAGTTTGTCGTATTGGCCCTGCAGGTTACGGTAATCTTCTAACAGCAATGTAACTTTGTCTTCCAGGTTTTCTTCACGGATTCTGCGCTGCGCCCAGTCGTATTGATTTTTCGAGATGGTGGTTGTCGTTACGTGGCAACCATAGTGTTTGGCGGCATACATGGCAAAGCCACCCCAGCCGGTACCGATTTCGATTAGGTGGTCTTTTTCCTGCAGCGCCAGTTTGTCGCATATGCGTTTCATCTTGGCGAGTGATGCCTGCTCCAGGGTACTATGCGGTGTTTCGAAAATACCACAGGAATACATCATTGTAGGATCAAGAAACAGCTCAAAAAAATCATTGCCCAGGTCATAATGGGCGGCAATGTTTTTCCTGCTGCCCTGCAGGGTATTGCTATTGAGCCAGTGCAGGAATTTTCGGACCGGTGTAAACAGTTGCGCCCAGCCTTTTTCCATATGGTCTGATAGATCCATGTTACGCGCCATGATTCGGACCACATTGGTGAGATTGTCGGATTGCCAGTGTCCGAGGATATATGATTCGCCCGCACCGATAGCACCGCCCAATGCCAGCATGGAATAAAAGTGTGGACTATTAACATGAATTATAGCCGTTACCGGAAAAGTGCCACCGGCTGAGCCAAAGCAAAAGCGCTCATCTCCGTCAACGATGACCAATTGGCCATGACGCAATTGATTTAGTTGTCTCAACACGATTCGCCTGGCGAATGTAAAGAGCACCCCGGATAATTTAGACGGTTTGATGGTTTCGTTCAAACAAAGACTTGATATATTGGCTTTCATGATTATTTCACCATGGGTAGAATCTAATGGGCACACCACGCTGTTTCGGGTGTGGGTAAAAAGTCGCTTTTTTCAGCCACAATTTCAGTGCCTGGAAATATATGCCGGTAATGACTTTTCCTGTCATAAATGGAAACCGGATCAGCGTAGTTGCTAGATACCATGATGAAATAGGCAATCGCTTCATCACTAACGTGGCATCAAAAATCCTTTTATTGCCATTGCTGTCCGTAAGGCGGTTTTCCATGTGGATGTTCAGTCGTTCATCCGGCTGCATAAATCGCCAGTCGTAGTTCATATTCATTTCCATAAAAGGTGATACGTGAAAATCCTTCGCGAACCGGTAACGCTTGTTACGCGTATTGCCCTCATTTCGCTTTTCAGTGAGAACATAGCAGTGTTGCTCGTGCCACGGCGTGTTGTTCACTTCCGTCACAATGGTTTCCACCCTGGTATCCGCTTCATCAAAGCAGTAGTAAAAACTCACGGGATTAAAACAGTATCCGAAATAACGAAAGTGAGTCAGCAGGCGGATTGGACCGCGGGGACGGCTCCCAGTCTGCTTTTGTACCAACTGCCGTATGGATTCGTCCAACCGGACATCGGGCTTGCCGTAATGATCCTCACGACGAAACCAGGCGAGCGCAAAGCGCGTGGCCGACCACAACCAATGTTTGTCAAACAGGCGGGGCAGTTCCGCCAGGTCCACATACATCATGAACAGGCTGTACTGGAATTCATGTTGTACGGGCGCAAAACGCCGGTGTCTAACTTGCCCGGTATAAATGCAGCTTTTCATATGCAAGGTTCCTGTTAAAGTGTTTGACGGCATTCAGGGCACTGACCACACCGTCTTCGTGAAATCCGTTACGCCAGTAGGCGCCGCAAAAATATGTCCTCCGGGGACCATTGATGTCCTGTTGCTTTGTCTGTGCGTCTATGCCTTTCAGCGTGAATAGTGGGTGGTGGTATTCCAGTCGTTTAAGAATCTTTTTAGGATCGATGGCGGAGGTATTGTTTAACGTGACACAGAATGTGTGCCTGGATTTGAGGTTTTGCAGACTATTCATGTTGTAAGTAAGTGCAACCCGGTCCGTGTCTTCCTTCAGGATGTGGTAGTTCCACGCCGCCCATGCCAGGCGCTTGTTCGGCAGCATCGTGTGATCGGTATGCAGGACGGCTTCGTTACGCTGGTAGGGGATTGCGCCTAACAAGGTTGTTTCATCCCGGGTTGGATCACTGAGCATATTCAGAGCCTGATCGCTGTGGCAGGCCATGAATACATAGTCAAATTTCATAGCCTCGCCACCGCGGGGCTTGACCAGAACATGGGTGTCAAATCGTCTTACCCATTCAATGGGTGTGTTAAGCAGGATTTTGTCCTGGAAGTTATGAGTGAGTTTATCCACGTAGCTTTTTGAGCCGTTTTTGATCACGTACCAGGTGGGGCGATCGTGAACATTGAGCATGCCGTGGTTGTTAAAAAAACGGATAAAGAACCGAGCGGGAAATGACATCATGATCTGTGGCGAAGAAGACCAGATGGCCGCGCCCATGGGGATAATATAATAGTCGATGAATTCCCGCGAATAATGATTTTGCCGCAGGTAATGGCCGAGCGTCGTGGAGGTATCTCCGGTATCAAGCAGCTGTTTTGCTTCTTCATTGAAACGCAAAATATCCCTGATCATGCGGTGGAAAGATGCTTTGAACAGATTGCGCCGCTGGGCAAACAAACTGTTAATACTGGCACCGTTGTATTCCAGGCCGGTGCGGTCGCACTTGACGCTGAAGCTCATATTGCTTGGCTGGCTTTCCACGTTCAATTCGTTCAGCAACCCCACAAAATTGGGATAGGTCCAGCGGTTGAAGACAATAAAACCCGTATCGATGTTATGTTCTTCGCCATCCATATGAATAGAGTGGGTATGGGTATGCCCCCCTACGTAGCTGTTGGCTTCGAACACCGTTATATCGAAGTGCTTGTGCAGTTGATAGGCGGCCACGTTACCCGCGATGCCTGTTCCGATAATGGCAATTTTCATGCTTGCCTCACCGTTTTTAACATCAGTCGGGTATATAAGCCGCCGGGTAGCCACGACAGTATTTTGTAGGGGATGCTGAATGTTTTGGGAAAATGGATTTCCGGCTTGTGACGGGCAATGCCATCGGCGATGATTATTGCCGCTTCATCGGCTTCAATGCGCAGCGGCATGGGAAAGTCGTTCTTGTCCGTCAGGGGCGTGCGGACAAAGCCGGGGCAGACGGTGAATACATCGATGTTTTCCCGGAGCAGGTGGACGCGCAGGCCCTGCAGCATGTTACGGATAGCCGCCTTTGAGGCTCCGTAGGCTTCCGCGCGGGGGATGCCGGCGAAAGAGACAGTACTGCTCATTCCTCCCAACTGCGCAGTCGTCGAATTCCGCAGCAATGGCAGCACCGACTCTATTCCGTAGACCATACTTAAAAAGTTGGTCGAAATCGTTCGCTCGAATACCGCAGCGTCAAAGCGCTTAATATCAATGTATTCGGCAGTGCCGGCGTTAAAAAATACGATATCCAGACCGCCCCAAAGTTCCCGGATTTTAGCAACGGCGCGGTGATTTTGCTCTCTTATCGTTACATCAAATGGAATAACCAGGCATTTATCTTTACCGACAATAGCGGCGACGTTATTCAACTCAATGGTATCGCGCGCCGTTATTGCCACGCGGGCGCCGCGTTTGCCCAGTTCCAGCGCCAGCGCCTTACCAATGCCGGAGGAGGCGCCGGTGATCCAAACTCGCTTGTTTTTAAAATAAGATTCAGTAGTCTTAGTCATGGCTGCACCTGCTTCTTGATAAACTTGATAATGGAACTGATGATTGGCAGATTTTCGTAAAGCATTTGACCGGCATCGAAATAGTCCCGATGGAAATACACTTTATGGTTAAACCGGATTTGTGAACTGCCGGCCACCCCGATGGGATCTTTCCGGGCCAGTGTGCGGTGCTTTAGACGCATCTGCCACACCATCATGGCGGAATAGGGTTTTACATAAGCTTGGCCAAACTGAAACTCACAACTCAGGACATTTTTGTATAGTTCATTGAAATGGCTTCGTAGTGATTCGATGCCATGGATCTTGGTGAAGGGATCAATAAAGTCAATATTGTCATCATAGAGCGTATCCAACAGGTAGATATTGGACTCGTTAAGATGCGAATATACGTAGACGAATTTTTCGATCACATCGGTCATTTTGGTTGTCGATTCCCGGTTCTGCTCAATTCGCCGTGGATGTCAATTTGTCATCGATCAAACGGCGGGTTTTTTGTTCAATTGGAACGGCTTTCAGGTCCCAGATAATGCCCAACAGCGCCAGTGCCCTCAGAAAATAGTATGTCATGTCGATCTCCCACCAATAAAAACCCTGCCGTGCGGACCCTGGATAGTGATGATGGTTGTTGTGCCAGCCTTCCCCGCAGGTAATAAGCGCAATCAACCAACTATTGCGGCTGTCATCACGCGTGTTGTAACGCCGTTTGCCAAACCGGTGTGCGAGACTGTTGACGGTATAGGTTGCGTGATACAGGACCACTGTCGATATAAAGAACCCCCATATGAGCAATTGGAGCCCATTGGTATTGAGATGCGGCGCGGCAACCGCAAGATATTCGCCGAGGGCATACAAACCGACGGCAAGAGTAACGGGTACCAGCGAATCAAACCGGTCGATCCACATCAGCTCTTTGAATTTCACCAGGTCAGGAACACGCTGCAATTTGGGCGAATAATTTTCCGCGGACAGGAACCAGCCCATATGACTCCAAAGAAAACCGTGCTGCCGGGGTGAATGCGCATCGTCCCGCTGATCGGAATGAATATGATGATGACGGTGATGAGATGCCCACCATAGGGGACCGCGCTGGCCCGCAGAAGCTCCTATGATCGCGAACAGGAATTGCGCTGCTCTCGTGGTTTTAAAGCTTTTGTGGGAAAAATACCGGTGATAAAAACCGGTAATCGCCAGCATGCGCACCACATACAACACCAGTGCCAGCATAACGGCAACGGGGCTCCAGCCAATCCAGATTACACCCAGGCACATTAGGTGCATTGCTGCAAAGGGCAAAAGTCTCAACCAGTCGACGTTTTTTGCCACTGCTTTGGATATTCGGGGTTCACCGTTATTCGTCTGGCGATTGACCCACAGCTCTGCATGGGCGTCAAACAAGCTAATCACCATGCGTATTGCCAGAACGGGATACCGTATAAATGATGCCGAGGGGAAGATATATCGTTTCACTTTTGTGATCCCAAATTCGGTTAAATGACGGCCGACCTGTTCAACACGATGTGATGTACTTCTGGCATGTCGAATTTTTTTCGGTGGATTTCGGTATCTATTTCCGGCAACTTCCGGTTCGGTCGCGCGTTCCCCCGAGTTTTTCGAAACACCAGCAAGACGTTTCCCAGCGTGACGCCGTATTTACTCATGGCTGAATAATTGACAACCGTATTGTCATCGATCAGCCACATCCAGTCGTCAAAGCTGACGTGATAAACGCTTTCCTCCACCTTTAGCGCCAAGACATACTGCCATCGGAACGCAAAACCGTGAGCGGTCCCGGTTGCCTCGCCAATAACATCCGCGGCGGTGCCGGTGAATGTATGTTCGTCAACCCGGGTCAGCTTCCAGGTACGTCGTTGCGTGGTTCCGTCGGCGTATGTGAAGACCTCATCCAGCACACCCTGATTTCCGGTCCAGGTACCGGTCAGGGTGACGTGGAACCGCCGGGTCACTTTCCCGCGGTAATCCTGAAACAATCCCCACGCCTGCAGATCGCCGTTAAAATATGTTTTCATGTCAAACACCGGAACACTATTTTCATATTCTTCGGGCGTGACGCTGCAACCGCTGGCAGTGAAAAGCATACAAATGGAAAGCAGGCTTGCTTTTGAGCGCTTTAACATGACTATTCTTCCTTGTGGCCGAGTAACTGGCGGCGCAATGTAGGTTCAGAGGTGTTTACATCCAGCCAGATGGAAAGCAAGGCGGCGCCGAATGACGCGTCGTGAATGACGCCGATCAGTTGCCGGTTGTGGTAGAAGTGGGTCTTTTTGTCCCCAGTAACCAGGGTCGTGATCGAATCACCGGGTATTACGTTGGGCCAGATGGATTCAAGGCGTCGTTGCCACAGTTTTCGTTGAACAGGTGAATAGATGTCTAGCTGGTTCCATTCCTGTGTGGTCCGTTTGGCCAGTGCTTTGTTGGTGAATTCCCGTTGATAAGTAATATGAAGGGCGGCAGGTAATGATTCATGCAGGTTCCCGAAAGTGCCATCGTGAGTCCAAAGGCTGGCTTCGTAGATAGAGACTCCAAACCAGCTTAGGGAACCGGATCCTACCCGTTGTAGTGAAATATCCTGTCTCAGAGGCAGGGCCGAAGCGCGAACTGTTGTTAATTCCCCAGCGCTCACCGGCGCGTACGTTGAAAACAACGACCAAGTTGCAACTGAAACTGTAATCCACAAGGCAACAAAGCCCGTCGCCGACGGAGTTGTTATCAAATCGTCATTTGAGCTGTCGTTGTGGTGTTCTATGTTTATGTTGGTATCCATGGCGCTATAACCGTCCTTATGGGCAGCGGCGGAGTGTTGTTCCTGCCGCTGCCGTTAACACGCAATGCTTCAGGCGATGGATTTACGAAACATCGCGTCTTTTACGCTCTTGCTGAAATAATTCACGATTCTTTGTGAAACCGCGTTAACCGGGTCCCACTGAATCATCGCGGTAAAAATGGGGTAGCAGGCGATGAGTGCAACCCAGGCCGGTATGGCGGTTGACACCAGAACAGCACCGATCATGGCGGTACCGACGAAATAACGTCGAATGGCTTCTGAACGGCTTACATTGATGTTGAAGTCCTTGCTCATGGAAAAATCCTCCGGTTGTCTAATGGTTGTAAATTGCTGGCTATGCTAAGTGACTTAACCTATACAAATCCTATACATCCTTTAGTTAACTTATACAAAACATATACAGCTATGTCAAGGAATTTACAAAAAATATTAATAATTCAGTAGATACAGCACATTACGGAAATATATATTTATACAACTCCTATATATTTTGTACGTGTTGCTCAGGTTTAGAACAGAAGCAGGAGGGTAACCGGCCAAAATACCGGCCAGTGATCGTTCAGTTAGCGGTAATGTTCGAATTTAAATGGCGGTAAGGAACCAACCGTGATGGGAATTGTGTTTGCAACCGATTAAGGAGGATGTTGGAGGGCAGGTTATGTTGTGTTACTCATCGATGGTTATCGTCTCTTCAATTTTGCGAATGGCCTGTGAAATGTCCGTTCCCAGAGGGATAGCGCCTGCGTTAACAATATCGTCGGTATGTTTTACGGCTGTTTTTCCACCGACGAAAACCGGTACTTCGACACTTTTCACCAATGCTGTCAAGCCGTCATCAAGTACAGATGCATCCGGGTCTATGGAACCGGCTAACAATATGGCGGCCGCATTGGAACGTTCAACGGGTACCGTTAGTTCTTCAAAGGGGGTGTCCGCACCCAGGTAAACCAGTCGGTAACCCTGGTCCAAAGCGGAAAGGCAAAATAACATCAATCCCACCTCGTGCTGCTCTCCTGGCAGGCAGGCAGCCACCAGTAGCGGACCATGTTGCTCTGCAGTGTGGTGATGAAAGCGGGCGCCCAGCTTATTCCGTAAATATGCCCCAAAAAAGTGTTCTTCCGCCACACTGCCTTCGTTTTCCGCCCAGCGAATGCCCAACTGTTTTAACAAAGGCAGGATGAGGTGCTTAGTGACAAGATCGATGGGATACAGTGACAACGCATCGTTATACGTCTGATCCAGTGCGTTGGTATCGAACCGCACGATGGCATTCAACATGCGGCGCTGATAGTTGGACCAGGGATCGCTGGCCTGTTCGCGCCTGGTTTGTGTGCTTTTACCTTTCAAGTAGTCCTTGACCTGGCCGATGGAAATACCCCTGTCGAGCAAATCAACGACCTGTTGGATCAGGTCGATATCGTTTTGAGTATATAGCCGGTGACCTTTGGGCGTGCGAATGGGCGTGATAAGGCCGTACCGGCGTTCCCAGGCTCTTAGTGTAATAGAGTTCACTCCGGTCAAATTCGATACGGTCCGAATGGGGTACAGTTCCTCGTCACCGGGTGAGTTTTTTGCCTGTTGCTTGTTTTGTGCCATAAGCGGTCCTTATATCTTATATATTGTCAAAGCGGCATTGCGACAAAAGTTTGTTTTCCAGCTTGTACAAGTATAGACGATGGTGTATAAGTATTGTATAGAATTATATGGTTGTGGTAAAGCACCTGATACAAGTTGTGTAGAACCGGCACCCTGGTAGACGCATAAATAGCCTGTAGATAAGGAACGTGAAGATGAAACACAAATCATTGATATTATTGATTATATTGGTGCCGGCGCTGATACTGCCAGCGGCCGCAACGGCCAGCGAAGCGCCGTGTCCGCAAACGCTCAACTTTACCAAGCGTACTCTGGCCGGTCACCAGGAAGTTAATTTATGCAAGGCCTATCTGGGTAAAGTGGTCGTGGTGGTCAACACTGCCAGCAAGTGTGGATATACCTACCAATACGAAGGGCTGGAAGCCCTGTACCGCAAATATAAAGACAAGGGTTTGGTGGTGCTGGGTTTTCCTTCCAACGACTTTGGCGGCCAGGAACCGGGTACGGAAAAACAAATCCAGGATTTTTGCCGGCTCACTTATGGTGTGGAATTTCCCATGTTTGAGAAAACCCATGCCTCCCGCTATAACGCGGATCCACTTTATAAGACCATGGCAAAGCTTTCCGGCGAGTATCCGCAATGGAACTTTCATAAATACGTACTGGACCGCAACGGCAAGCTGGTGGCCAGCTTTAGCAGTCGCGTTGAACCGCAGGGCAGCGAGTTGATTGCAGCCATCGAGGACTTATTGTGATGGTAAGCTATGATTCCCAAAGCAAGGTATATATCGGTGTCAGCAGTTGCCTGTTGGGGCACAAAGTCCGATTTGACGGTAATCATAAGCATCAGAGATTGATAACCGGTGAGTTGGCGGAAAAATTCCACTATGTGGCAATCTGCCCCGAAACCGCCATTGGTTTGGGTGTGCCGCGGACCCCGATTCATTTGATCGGTAACGATAAACAGCAACGTGCTGTCAGTGTCAAAGATGAATCCATCGATGTTACCCGCCAGTTGGTGGAATTTGGCCGGCAAAAGGCCCGGCAACTACATCATATTAGCGGTTATATTTTCAAAAAAGGATCGCCCAGTTGCGGGCTGTTTAACGTCAAAATTTACAAAACACCGGCGCAGGTGATGAACGGCGGGACCGGTTTATACGCGAGGGAAATTATTCGTGCCCATCCATTGTTGCCGGTGGAAGAGGAGGGCCGTCTCAACGATGCAATGCTGCGGGCCAATTTCCTGCAGCGTGTTGAAGTGTACCATCGCTGGCTACAGCTGCAGAGACAAGGATTGTCGCGGCATGCGCTGGCGCAATTTCACACTCGTCATAAATTCATGATATTGGCGCATTGTGAAACCACCTATCGTAAACTGGGAAGGCTCATCGCCCTCATTGGCAGGCAACCACTGCGACCGGCCGCCGATGAGTATATCGCGTTATTGATGTCAGGGCTAAACAAGCCAGCTTCCCGCGGCCGGCACACTAATGTGCTGCAACATATGGTTGGTTTTCTCAAAAGCCATCTGGACAATCAGGATAAGCGCGAGATGCAAACGATTATTGCGGAGTATCACCAGGGTAAGGTGCCCCGGGTGGTGCCCATAACGTTGTTAAAACATTATCTACGTAAATTTCCCACCAACTACCTGATAAATCAATATTACCTTCAATACTGTTACACCGACCTTTAGGGATATTTCCGGCAATCGGTGAGTCAGTTTACGCGTTGCCGCAAAGTTAGTATATGTAGCACCTCTGGCGAGTACGCCCGGAATCGCCAACACCGGCACGTTATTTATTAAACGCAGTATCCAACAGCAAAACAACGGCATGCAGATGTATTACATTTGTTTTACGTTTTCTTTTACAACACCACCTTCCAATATTATTTACTTTCGCAACCGCGCATCATTGATGTGTCATATATGTTTAATAAAAATGTATTACAGTTTATGCGCAACTTAAACAAGTCTATTACCGTTAATCATCATCACAAATTCCATGTTTAAACCAAAACGTTTTACCCAAGGCTATCTACGCAACATTTCGATTATAGTGGCTTTTATAACATTATCTTTTACAGCCCGTGCTGAATTGTTGCAGTTTAACAGTTCCCTTAATCTGGATCCCGGGATACATGGGCTGCAAGTACCTGGTCAAAGCGTTGTCAGTGCTAACGACGAATATTTATACTTACTGGGTATTGAAGCAAATGTCATAAGCGTTCTTCAAAGATCCGTATCGGACAATTCCCTCAGCCCCTTATTCCTGTACTCGAATGATGCCCCGGATATTGATGGAATATTCTTGCCGTGGAAAGCGGCGCTGAGCCCCGCAGCTGTCGACAATAACCAATATTTGTACGTCATCAGTCGATCTAGTCAGGATACCGTCGTTAGCCGCCCCGATACTCTGGCCGTGTTTGAGCGTGACGCGGCAACCGGTGAGCTGTCTTTCGTGGATGTTTACCAGGATACCGGCGATCCGCTGGATTTTAATTTTCCGGGGGATATCGTTGTCAGTCCCGACGGCAACAATATCTATATTACGGGTGTTGCCACTAATTCCATTGCGACGTTTCAGTTTGATGCTGTCAACGCGCAGCTTAACCTGTTGAATTCTTTGAGGAATGGTGATTCGTCCAATACTATTACGATTTTTGGGCTAAATTCGCCGCAGTCACTTGCCATATCGCCCGACGGCAGACATATATATGTAGCTGCATTTGGCGCCGATGCGATCGTCGCTTTCAGCCGGGACACTGTATCCGGAATATTGGGGTATGAATTTACACTGTCCAACAATGATTCCACGGCTGGAGGAGACGTAGCCGGCCTTGTTAACCCTATTGATATTGAAATCAGTCACGATGGCAACTTCGTTTATACCGCCAACGCTGGTAACAGCTCCGTCACGGTGTTCCAGCGCAATAGCGTCGATGGGAGCCTTGACTATGTCGAGACTTATTCCGATGGCGGAGCGGGTCAAAGTGTAGTGGATTCACTTAATGGGATAACCGCTATACACTTTAGTCCCGACAATAACCATTTGGTGGCGTTGAGCGGTTTGCTGGACAATTCGTTGACGGTCTTTAACAGGGATAGCGAGACCGGCGAACTCGGTTCCCACCAGGTTATCGCGGACGATGTAAACGGCTCGTTTGGAATTGCCAACAGTCTTGGTTTCGTGTTTACGGGGGATGGCAGGGGATTATATACCTTTTCCAATAACCGCAAACTAGGCATCTTCGATAACTGTACCGGCGTAGCGCCGGCAGCGAACGCAGGAAGCGATCAAACGATTGATGAAGGGCAAGTGCAGGCTGTGCAGCTTAACGGTTCCGCGTCCGGTTCCACAACTAATTGCGGAACTGTGACAGAATATGCATGGAGTCAAATAGCTGGTCCTGATGTTACGTTGCAAAGAGCAAACACCGCACAGCCTACCTTTATGCCACTGGCATCCGTCGATCAGGATACCCAGTTGGTTTTTGAATTAACGGTTTCCAACAGCATGGGGGCCACAAGCACTGCTACGGTAGCTGTCACAATTAGGGATACCAGTTGCAGCGGTATAGTTCCGGTTGCGGATGCCGGTACGGACATTACCGTGGTGGAAAACAGCGAGTCTTCCGTGCAACTAGATGGGTCAGGATCCGCCGTATCCTGTGGTTCCATTACCCAATATGATTGGCACCAAACGGCGGGGCCGGAAGTTGTCGTGCAAAACGCGGATACGGCCACACCTTCATTCTCCGTTTTTGATTCCATTGACCACAATATTGACCTGGTCTTCGAATTGACCGTTACCAGCAACAACGGAGCTACTGATACCAGCAGCGTAACGGTAACGCTGGTTAATCTCAATGAAGCACCGGTTCTGGTTAACGATCTGTGCATTATTGAGCCAGGTACCAATCTCATTATAGATGTTCTGTCCAATGATTCGGACACCGACGGGCCCGCGGCGCTGCAGATAGTAAGCCGTGACACACCTCCGGATATACAGGGCGCTGTATCGTTTTCTGAAAACGGTGTCCAGTATACGGCGCCGCCAACGTTGTTAGCTGACGGACAGGGTGGTGTGGTTCCT
>JASFOJ010000110.1:0-15842 GCA_050116575.1 Gammaproteobacteria bacterium
TTACCGTGGAAGCCGTCAGCTCGTCATTGCCGCAAACTACGCCGGTGATTCGCTGATTGGCAATATTCAGATCCGTGGCCGGGCATTGTTCCCGTAGTTCGACGTTGGGTTTCATACGCAGAGTGGTAATGAGGGCCTTGAGCAAACGCGGATTCCTCACCTGGGCGATATTCGGCATCCAGATGGCCTGATCCGGCAGTTGTTGCGGCGACAGATTGGGGGCCAGGCGTTGAATGAAATCGCGGTTGATGGTTTCCGCATGGCGGGCCGTTTGCTGCGCCCAGCCCAGGGCGGATTCTATTTCTTCGGGATCCAGGATCAAAAAGCCGCATTGCTGCCACTGGGCGTCGATGCCCGAGGTGGCCTTCAGTTCGTCCACCAGGTCGCGGTAGTGTTGCTGGCTCCAGCCGGCCAGTTCGTTTAATGGTTCAGGATAGTGCCAGGGATATAACGGGGACAGAATACCGCCCCCGGCCCAGGAGGACTCCTGGCCCAACTTGCCCTGTTCCAGGACCGTGACTTTTTCGCCAGTGGCGGCGAGGTAGTACGCGGTTAACAGGCCCATGATACCGCCACCGATGATAATGTGTGTCATAACAACACCCTTACACCATTAGCGTATATGAATGCAGTTGTTGCCAATCTTTAAATTCCACACGTTATGTTACCCGATAATGTAGTAGGTAGTTTGCTTACTTTCTCGCCGCTTCCTTGCCAGGATCAATACGGCACTGCTAATAACGAGTGGACCGCATAATTGCCGAATAATTTCATCCGGGGCATTTTGCCGGACCGGGATGACGGCGGCGACCATTATGAGCCTAAACCGTCGAATCCTTCCATGGCACATTTTTTTGCTGCCAGAGCGCAGGCCGCCTGTAATGCCGATTGCATATTGTGTCCTTGCAGGCGTGCGTCGATAAAACCGGCATTAAAGGTGTCGCCGGCGCCGATGGTATCCACCACCTTTGCCACGGGGAGTGCCGGGGCATGTAATAACTCGTTGGCCTCCAACGCATAGGCGCCCTTGTCACCCCAGGTGCATATCAATAGCGGGTCAGGAATCAAGTCACGATAGTGCTGTAACAGTGACGCAGCGTCGGCGAAGTTCTGCGCCCTGGCGAATGCCCGGGAGAAAAAGTATACATCGGCACCGGGATACAACCGATCCAGCCGCTGGCGGGGTTTTTCAATCTCTATGGATACCGGCACCCGCGGTAATCGTTGTTTAACATAGTCCAGCATCCGCCGCGTATTGTCCTCGTTGCGGCCTTCAAAATGAATCCATTGCATCCGCTCCAACGGCATTTGCCGGATGGTTGGCGCACTCAATTCCGGCAAATCGCGGTAATGCACAATGGTGCGTGAACCATTGCGTTGGTTGAGCGTAATGTAAGAGGTGGGTGTACTACCCTGCGCAATCATTTCGCTGGCTGAAAAGTCAATGTTGTAGCGGGCGAAATCATCGCGGATAACCTGGCTATTTAAGTCTTCAGCCAGGGTGCCCAGCCAGTGACAGTGGTGTCCCAGTTGGCTCAATACAACCAGGGTGTTGGCCGTGTTGCCGCCGCGGCGAATGTCCTGGCGAACCGCGCGTACTTCATCATCTTCACCGGGAAAACCATCGGTGAAGTTAATGATATCGACGGCGGCTATGCCGATTCCAAGGACTATCGCCATATAACGGAACGCAAGTGCAGGGTTATTGTTGTTAATGGGATTCGGGCGGCGCTTGAGATTTCGTCGCGGGTTTCATAGCGCTAAGCGGCAGCCACAGACTGAAGATATCCAGTATGACCCAGATCACCACCAAGGTTATTAAATATGAAGCATTGTGCGTCAGATAAAACAGGTACCCGAACAGCATCAGGTCCCAGACATATAACATCGTGTAAAACACCAGGATAAAGGGATGGGAACAACAGCGCCCTTTGCATTTAACGCAATAAATCAGCGCCCACTTGGCCGCGGTGTATTTTTGCCACCAGGAAATCGTCGCTTCCTTGCAATGGGGGCAGGGTAGATGAGACATTGAATTCCTCAATCGATCAACAGGTTGTGAGCTGACACATGGTAATTGCGGATGTCACACGGCGGCCCGAAGACAACAGTCACTATCAATATTATTATATAGGTTGTTGAATTTACGCGGGGACGCCGTTATTAACGATAACGACGGACTTGCGGGTGTCTGCCCTCGTGAGCCAAATAGTACACGATCGATGGGGAAATGCCTATGATGATGATTGATATTTAGCTAAAATCGGGGCTGTTCCGCGGCATTATCGACCTTCGCGAGCGGAACGGACATAACAATGACAATTAGAAATACCGATATGGGGCAGGTCGGAGTATTGGTGCGTAAATTCTTATTTTTCCTTACCGTGGGATTGCTGTTAACCGGCTGTGATGGCAACACTGAGCTGATGAAAAGTGTGTTGTCCGGTGACCAGGAGCAGGTCAGTGCACTGCTGGATGCCGGCCGCGATGTTAACGCGCGCAACAATTATGGCTGGACGGCGCTAATACATGCCGCCAGACAGGGCGACACGGACATGGTGAAACTGTTGCTCGACCGCGGTGCGCAGGTGAATGCGCAGGATGACCGCGGCTGGACCGCGCTAATGCGCGCGGTCAGCAAGGGCCATCTGGACACGGTGGATGTCCTGTTGGCGCACGGAGCCGATATTCACAAGCGGGACCAGCAGGGATGGACGGCCCTGCACTGGGCGGTTAACCAGGAATACCAGGACGTCGTTGCCCGGCTGATTGGCGGTGGCGCCGATGTCAATGCCAAAACCAAAGACGGTCGCACGGCCCTGTCCATCGCCTTGAGCGAGGGTAATAACGACATTATGGATCTGCTGCGCCAGGCAGGGGCGGAATTTTAGAGGGGGGAATATGAAACGGACGGCAGTAACAACCACGCTGATGCTGGTGGCCGGGGCAATAATACTGGTAGCGTGTACCCAGGACCGGATTTCCGCGACACGAAGCGCGAACTACGTGGTGGAGGGTGGTGTGGCACGCGGCAAGGTCTGGCACGATAACCGCAGCTATGCGCACAAGGTAAAAATAGAATCACTCTACGAAGACGGTATTCATGATCCTAACAACGCGGCCATTTCCGCCTTACAGAATCCCAGTGAAGCATTAAGCAGTTTCCCTTATGACCGGCGCGGCGGTATTGACTGGGTCAAGGCCCTGGACCTGGGTATTATTAATCCCCGCGCTGATCTCAAGGGCAAAAACGAAATGATGACCATGGACATGGATATCCTGTTCAAGGACACCGGTCATATGCCCTGGGTCAAGTTTCCGCATATCGCCCATACCAAATGGCTCGACTGCTCCAATTGCCATCCCAAGATTTTCATACCGCAAAAGGGCGCCAACAACCCGTCCATGGACGGTATCCTGGCCGGCGAATATTGCGGGCGTTGCCATGACAAGGTGGCGTTTCCGTTATGGATTTGTGAACGTTGCCACAGCGTCCCCCATAAGAACTCACCGAAACAGTGGTGGGGAAATCACAAGGACGACCGCTTTTCCGGCGTCAAACATCAAAAAACCGCAAACCAGACCACCGCCAAATAATGCCCAATCCGAAAATAACGCCTTATTTGGGTTGCATGATTATATTGACTGCTGTGGTGGTGGGGTGCGTCTCGCAACCGGCCGATAAAGCACCGCCAGCAGCCACCAGCGTTCCCGCGTCGGATGGGCAGGGTGGGCAGAATACACAGAGCGCCGGGACTGCCGGCAACAACACCCCGGTCCAAACCGATGCGAAAACCATGGTTGCGGAAAACGCTGGAACGGGCGGCCGCAAAGCCGAAGCGCCACAACAAGCCCAAACACCGCCGCAACCTTCGTCATCCGATTATTATTCCCTGAACGGCCAGATGGTGGGCGGCAAGAAACTCAGTATTCCCAAAATCACCGGCAGTGTACCGCCACGGGATGACGACTATCACGATACCGACAACAATGCCATCGTGGTGCTGCAAAGCCCAACGGAGGCCATGGCGGATTTTCCCAGGGACCGCCGTAACGAAGTGGATTGGGTCAAGACACTGGACCAGGGCTTGATCGAGCCCCGCGCCGATTTAAAGGGGGAAGGTGAGATGGTCACCCTGGACATGGATATTCTTATGAAAAACACCCAGTTCATGCCGTGGGTGAAGTTTCCGCACATCGTCCATACCAGGTGGCTGGCGTGCGAAAATTGCCATCCCAAGATCTTTATTCCCCAGGAAGGCGCCAATCCCATTTCCATGAACAAGGTGTTGCGCGGGGAGTATTGCGGAGTATGCCACGATAAAGTGGCGTTTTCCCTGTTTGTGTGCGAACGCTGTCACAGTGTTCCCCACCAAGGTTCGGGGCCGGCCTGGTGGAAATAACGGCTGGCTTCCGTGCCACGCAATTACCGGCGGGTATCCTGCTGGCTGCGCAGCAATTCAATGATTTCCTGTTTACTGCCTTTGTCTTCCGCCACCTGTAACGCGGTGGCGCCGTCTTCATCCCGGGCATTAATATCCGCGCCGCGTTCAAGCAACAGTTTCACCAGTTCAACTTTGTCGAATGCGACCGCTGCCATCAAGGCGGAGCGTTGCTTGATGCCGGTGGCGTTGGGGCTGACACCTTTTTTCAGCAGGGCAGTGGCGATTTGCTGGTGGCCCAGTCCGGCCGCCAGCATGAGTAATTCATTACCCACGTCCGGCGGGAGTTCGGGCATATTGTCGAGCATCGCGATAACCGTTTCCGTATGACCAAAGAATGTGGCGTTACTCAATGCAGAGCCGCCGCTGGTGTCCTTGAAGGTTGGATCCGCGCCGTGCTTCAACAATATCACGGCGGCATCGGGATGACCGCTGGTCGCGGCGGCGATCAGGGCAGTGGTGTCGTAGTTGTCCCTGGTTTTGACATCGGCACCGCGTTCCACCAGTAATTTCACCGTGTCTGTATAACCGCCCGCTGCCGCCAGCATCAGCGCGGTTTTGCCCTTGGTGGTTTTTTCGTTAATGTTGGCACCGAGATCCAGCATGCGGCTGACCGCTTCGCTGTCGCCGTTGCGTGCCGCATTCATCAACGCCGTATAGCGCTCGCCGCTACAGGCGGTGAGCAGGGATAGTGCTATGAGCAAGATACAGCAAAAGGCCAACAAACGGACGGGATTGAATCGGTGGGGCGTCGTGTTCTCGACCGCTGTCACAATCATGTCCAGGGATGATAATCAATCCATTAAGCGAATGACACTTGGGGTGTTAGCGCTTCATGGAATCAAAAAATTCATTATTGGTTTTGGTTTGCTTGAGGCGGTCCAGTAAAAATTCGATGGCTGCCAGTTCTTCCATAGGATGGAGCAATTTACGCAGAATCCACATTTTCTGCAGTTCTTCAGAATCGGTAATCAATTCTTCGCGCCGGGTGCCCGAGCGGTTGATGTTGATAGCCGGATAAATACGTTTCTCTGAGATATTGCGGTCCAGATGAACTTCCATGTTACCGGTGCCCTTGAATTCCTCGTAAATGACGTCGTCCATCCGCGAACCGGTATCCACCAGCGCCGTGGCGATGATGGTGAGGCTGCCGCCTTCTTCGATATTACGCGCCGCGCCAAAGAACCGTTTGGGACGTTGCAGGGCGTTGGCGTCCACGCCCCCGGTGAGCACTTTACCCGATGACGGCACCACAGTGTTGTAGGCACGCGCCAGACGGGTAATGGAATCCAGTAGAATGACCACGTCCTGTTTGTGTTCCACCAGGCGCTTGGCTTTTTCGATAACCATTTCGGCGACCTGAACGTGACGGCTGGCGGGTTCGTCAAAGGTACTGGACACCACCTCGCCGCGCACCGAGCGTTCCATTTCCGTTACCTCTTCCGGCCGTTCGTCGATGAGCAGGACAATCAATGTGCATTCCGGGTGATTGAAGGCAATGGATTGAGCGATGTTCTGCAGCATCATGGTTTTGCCGGATTTGGGCGGTGAAACGATAAGGCCGCGCTGGCCTTTACCGATCGGTGACGCCAGGTCAATAACCCGTGCGGTGAGATCCTCGGTACTGCCGTTGCCTTTTTCCATTTTAAGACGTTCGTTGGCAAACAGCGGTGTCAGACTTTCAAAAGGCAGCTTGGTGCGCGCGTTTTCCGGGGGCTCAAAGTTGATTTCCTGTACCTTGAGTAGTGCAAAATAACGTTCGCCTTCCTTGGGAGGGCGGATTTTTCCGCCGACCGTGTCGCCGGTGCGTAAACTGAAACGCCTTATCTGGCTGGGCGAGACGTAGATATCATCCGGGCCCGCCAGGTAAGAGCTGTCCGCCGAGCGTAAGAAACCAAAACCATCCTGCAAAATCTCCAGTATGCCACCCCCGTAGATGTCTTCGCCGGCTTTGGCTTGTTGTTTGAGAATGGCGAATACGATGTCCTGTTTTCGCGACCGGGACATGCCTTCTATACCCAGTTCCAGGGCAAGTTTGTTAAGGTCTTTGGCGGATTTTTGTTTCAATTCACTGAGGTTCATAGTCGTATTTTTCAGGTAGGTTAAAAATAAAGTTGATAGTAAAAAACTAGTCTTTGGGAAGGTTTCGTCAAAATTCCTCTGGCTAACGTTATTTGTCGCTGTTTAACTTGAGTTTCGTCAATTGGATACGCTGGGGGTATCAACCCTCATTTAAGAGCTTGGTTGTTATAATTTAGTTACTTAAATTGGTTGTGTACCGTATTTACGGTCGGGCGAGATCAGGAATATCCGCCTTGCAATCACATTCCTGTTCAATCGCCTATCGACGCACCCTTGAATTCTTGGTCAAAAAAATAGTTATACGTATCGGGTTAACGAGCTAAAACAAGAAATGTACGGCCCATGTCGGACTGACAATTTATGTTTTGGTCTAAATTGGAGGTTTGCCAGGTACGTGGCGACTTCAGAATTATTGCTCTCTTTTGTCTAAAATTACCACTTCGGACACCGGGAGTAAAGCCTGTATATCGGACGTTGCTCCCGGTTCCTTTAAAAGTTTCAATTCGCTATATATTGCTGTCAATAAAAGCGGTTAACTGCGATTTGGACACGGCGCCCACTTTGGTGGCTTCCACGTTACCGCCCTTGAATAGCATGAGTGTCGGGATACCACGAATGCCGTATTTCGGTGGGGTCGCCGGATTTTCGTCAATGTTGAGCTTGGCGATTTTCACCTTGTCTTTGTATTCACCGGCTATTTCGTCGAGTATGGGCGCAATCATTTTGCACGGTCCACACCAGTCAGCCCAATAATCTACCAGCACCGGGCCGTCCGTGTTTACCACCTCATCCTCAAAGGTATCGTCAGTGAGGTGAACAATATTTTCACTCACGTGGTTTGCCTCCAATATGAATTTAAGTAAAGGAAATTAATAGGATATTCAGTGAAGTTCGCAGTTGTTGTGTCCTTCAGGGCCATTTCAGCTTAATCGGAACCCGATTTCAAGTCCAATTACGCATTTTCAACACGATTTCCCAATAACTTAGCGTTACCTGCCGCTACGCTGTGCTCACACTGCTGAGGTTGGGCTATATACGGCTGTGTGGTTTCCCTTCGCTGAGCTGAAATGGTACGCAATGATTCATTCCATCTTCATGTCATTCGCTGGCAAGCTTGTAGTTGTCATCGGGTTACACCTAATGCCTGCGGCTTTTTTTACCAGCTTCGAAAAATATGGATTTTTTTTCCAATCCTGTCAAGCAACAGTTGCTTATATATGGATACGGGATTTGAATTTCAAGGATTCAGCGTTTACCCATGCCTGTTTTTCCGGGGGCCTGGCCGGGATAATAGCGTTTTGGTGGCCCGCGATATTCCCGCTCTTTAATATCTGACAACTAAATTAGCGCCCCGTTTACCAGATTTCCGTGGTTTGGGGGTCGTAGGCCACAATACAGTTGCGGCCCCCGCTTTTCGCCTCGTACAGGGCGTGGTCTGCGTTTTCCATTAATGTACGGCCCAGCGCGGTGGCATCGTCCAGGCCCTGCAGTGCCGACAGGGTGGCGATGCCCACTGAGACGGTGGCATGGAGGGTCTTTTTGACGTCGGGAACCTGGAAGGATTGGCCGTCAATGCTGGCCCGGATGCGTTCGGCCACTTCCGAGGCGATATCCGCCGGGGTATTGGCCAGCAGCACGGCAAATTCCTCGCCGCCGTAGCGGGCAATGACATCGCAATTGCGCAACTGGTTGCGAATCCGGCGGGCTACATCCCTCAGGATGACATCGCCTACCTGGTGGCCGTTGTCGTCATTGATAGATTTGAAGTGATCGATATCGATAAACAGACAGCTGATAGGTTCATTGGCGCGCATGCTGCGGCCGATTTCTTCGCTGAGTCGTTGATCAAAAAATCGCCGGTTGTTGATCCGGGTCAGGGGATCGGTCAATCCCACCCGTTTCAGGCGCTCGTTGTTGGTGGCATTTTCCAGGCAAATGGCAACAATGGTGGCCAATCGTTGTAAAAAGTCGGTCCCGGAGGTTTCGGCGAAGCGTTCTTCGGAGAAACTGCCCAGATTAAAACTGCCGATCAGTTCGCCGTAACGTATCAACGGCAGAACGGCAACGCTGCGCAGGGGCATATATCCCTGGGTCAACTGGTTAAACAGGAACTGGTGACGGTCTTTTTGAAAACCGCATAACTGGGGTTGCGGATCGCCGCCAAACAGTGAGTTGAGTTGCGTGAGTTCCGTGACGAACAGCAAACTCGGATGATCGCCCATGCGCACCCCTTCTTCTTCCAGGATGCGCCGGATTTCGTATTCCGGATCGTAAAGCATCAGGCTGACGGCATCCAGGGAAAAGGAGCGCCGATAATTGTAAAGAATGCTTTGTACCAGGTCGGGTAGGGTGCGGGCGGTAATCAGATGCAGTTCCTGCTCGTGAAACCGGTGCATTTTCTGCTCGTTTTCGCGCGCCTGCTCCATGAACAGGTTTAGCTTGTGGCGTAACGCTTCGTGTTCTTCCAGTAAGCCTGAATTGGCCACCTTACTGTCTCCCGCTTGAGAATGATTTCCGTCCATTGATAATGAAATGTTTGTTCAATCCGCCAGATGTATTTTTCGGCCCGTTGGTGTTTCACGGTCGGACCCAGTTTACCTGTTTTCAGCGATATATGTGATTGGCGGTTAACGGTTCAAGTTGTTAGTATTGCACTACTCGTGCCAGCTAACTCTTGTCAGCTAAATAAAGGTTTTTATAATAATAAACTCTCTGTTGGTTGTGCTACGCGGCCAACTGGCGTGCCATATGGTCCAGTTGCTCACTACCCTGAATGGTTTTTTCCAGTACCGGCAGGACCTGTTGCCGGGTCAGGCCCAGTTGCTGCAGAAACTCATCGCTAATCTCCGTGTCTCCCGCATCGCCGATACCGTGTTGTTTGAGTAATTTGTCAGTCAGGCAAACCAGGCGCACATAATCCTGATAGGGCCCCTGGTAGTCGCCATGGTGGTGTTCGAGGGTAACGGTCACCAGTTCATCCGGCATCAACCAGTAATGGGTGAGCCAGTGGCCCATGCCGGCGTGGGTAATGCCGAACATGCGTTGCTCGATATCCGTTACCGGCGTGTCGGGACTGTTGCTGACGGCGTTATTGAGCTCGGTAAATTCTTCAGCAAAGCGGTGTCCGAACAACAGCAGCCCGATGTTGTGCAACAGGCCGCATAACACAGCAGTGCCGGGCTGTAGATAATGTTGGCGGGGAATAATTTGACATAAACCATAAATCAGCGTGGCGCTGTAGGCGGCGTGCCGCCAGAAAGCCTGTACTCCCAACGGGCCATGCGGTGTTAGCGTGAATACGCGGGTTGCCGAAACACCCAGTGCCAGATTCATTACCAGGTCGTAACTGAGGCTGCGGCTGATCACCTGGCGGATGGTTGAGACTGAAGTGTCTTTAACAAAAGGGTTGGTCTGGGCGTATTTGATGATCTGGTCGGACAGGGCGGGGTCCTTTTCCAGCAGTCTTGCCAGGTCCTCGCCGTGAGCATAGGGATTGTTGTTGAGCTGGTTGATTTTCAGGGTTATAGCCGGCAGGTTCGGGGTTTGCTCCGGCTGCTGCAATTGTTGTTTGAGATCGCGGTTGATTGAGGCATCACTGGTTTGTTCGTCGCTGGTTTGGGGAATGTCGTCATCGTCCAGTTGGGAAAAAATGTTGCCGAACCAGGCATTACTCTGTAACAACTGAAAGTCGTAGCCCGAAATCCTGACCAGTTCTCGAGAATTGCCCGAAACGAAGTATATCAGGTTCTGGTCCAGTAATGCGTCGTCCACTACGGCTTCCATTCCATACGCTTCGCCTAACGGCGGCAGGGCACCCGGTTCGCAATCGGCGAATATGCTCTGGTAATCGTCATTGCTGGCGGGTTGCAGGTTACGGTGCAACTGGCGGTTCAGGGCTTCCACATTAAGCTCGTTGGGGCCGGGTAACACGGCCATCAGTATCCCGCGCTGGTCCTTTAGTATGATGGCCTTGGCGATCTGTTCCGGATTCACATTGTCATTACCGTTGGTCAGCATATCATCCAGTTCGCCATCAACGGTCAGCGTGGTGTAGCGTACGTCCTGCTTGTCAAGGTAGCGTCTTACCCGGATGGATGTTGACACAAGCCCTCCTGCGTGGAGCTATGTTGCGGATTGGTTTATCTGAGCGTCAAAGCGACAAACATTGGACGGCTGTTGACGGTTCTGATCGCATCGTGAATTTAATATTGTTTTATGCAAAACAAGTTACCAGATCAGTATAGCAAAGGCCTGGTTGTTTGCTATGCAGATAAGAAAGACGGGATAACGTTATATTTGCACGTGATATATGGTGTTGGCGGTATCCGAAACCGCGGTTTATTGCGGCGGCGTTGAGGGTTGTTGCGAACGGTATTGTTTATACAGTTTCTTAAATTTTTCCATGGACATTTTGGGTTTTGTGCGTGGCGGCAACGTGACTTGCAGGGCATTGGGCCACCAGTGTTCATTGCCTTTGGCGTCTTTCAGCATTAAGTGGTAGTTACCCACGGGAAGATCCCTGGGTACTGTGACTTCAAGTTGTGAACCGTTACGCGGTTTCCAGTGCAGTTCGGGCAACCGTTGCACGGACGCAATGGTATGGGTACCGCCAAAGAATACGCCGTTGTTATGAACCATGAAATGTTGGTTGATGTCCGTTGCCGGGTAGCGTGCATACAGTCGGGGTTCCGCGGGCTGGCTGATATCGTAGACCAGCAACCCCTGATTGCGGGTATAGACCAGCAGGTCGTGACCCGTGAAATGCATATCAAGCACGGGCTCGGGCTGGCTGATGGTGGCCAGTGCCTGGTAGTTGTTGTTCTTGCGTTGCCAAATCATGATGCCATCGGTATCGGATGCCCCAACCAGCAGGTTTTGATTGGCCAGTACCTGGCTGGCTGTATTATGAATGGCATTGTGATGGGGGTTGAGTTTACCGTCACTTTCCACGGCAAAGGACAGCAACCCCTGCTTGGGGCTGGCGACGAATAACACGCCATTGTCAATCCATATATCGCTAACGGTTACCGCCAGCGTCTGCATGAGTTCCAGTTGAAATGGTTCGCGGGCATTGAATACCGCCAACGTGCCTTCTTTGTTGGCAACATAAACGGTTTTGTTCTGTTCGCGTACCAGCACGGCGCTGCCGCCGGTCAGGTAGTGGTCCAGGTCGTATATGTAAAACGGATTACTGATTTCCAGTACCTGTAAGCCGCTTTTCCCGTCGGCGGCAAAGAGGTACGGTGTATCCGCCGATGGCCAGACGTCGTAGACTTCGCCAGGCAGGTCGATGCCGGTTGCCCAAATGGGGTTTAACGGGTTTTTAATATCAAATACCTGCACGCCACCGTGACCGTTGGCGGTATAGATATAGTTGCCTTTTTTGCGCAGGTTGTGAATAAGGCCGCGGGTGTGGTATTTGCCCGCCAGTTTTGGCTGGCGGGGGTTGGTTACATCGACGACCTTGACGCCGCCCCACCAGTCCCACACATAAGCGTAGCCTTTATGGATATCGGCGCCCCAGGCCGAGCCCTTGGTATCGTAACGGCCAATGATCTGCGGTTTGGCGGGATCGGATATATCAATGATATTCAATCCAGATTCCCAGCCCGCCACATAGGCGTAACCGTCCTTAATGTCGACACTGCGTGCATTACCGGGCACCGGTATGTGGGAAATGACTTTGGGGCTGGCGGGATCGCTGATATCCAGGATATAAAAACCCTTGTCAAAAAAGCTGGTGTAGGCCAGGTTGCCTTTTATGACGATATCTTCGGCGGCCCCCTGTGGATTAAACTGGCCAATGGGGCGTGGCTGGCTGGGGTTGCTGACGTCAAATATTAAAATTCCTGACGTGTCATCAGCCACAAACGCCGTGTTGCCCTTGACGTCGATTGCCCACGATTTCCCGGCGGTATCGTAACTCGCTTTCATTACCGGGTGACTGGCTTTCGATACGTCAATAATGTCAAAACCTCCTCTGTGGTCCGCCAGGTAAACGAGGTCGCCCACTTTTTTTAACGTGTACGCCAGGCCGGAGGTGGGGAGCGAGGCTATTTTTTTGGGGTGTTCCGGGTGGCTCACATCAATGATCTGTAACCCGTGATCGTCGTCACCCACGTAGGCATAGCCGTTGTCCACCACCACGCCTTTGGAAGATCCGGGAGTGTGGTAGTTGGCAATATGGCGGGGCTGGGTGGGGTCGCTGATATCGTATATATGTAATCCGGAAAACCAGTCGGCAACGTAGGCAATATCATTGTCGATGAATGCCCGCCGAGTGCCGCCCTGGTTAATGCCCTCGTTGGAAATCTGGGCATGGTCCTGTAATGGAAACGCCACTTGCTCGATACCGTGGACCGTGGCGACATACACGGTGCCGTCTGTTACCGCTAAATCCGTAATGCGGTTATCGGGCTTGTAGAAACTGCCGGTGATGGGCAGGGATTTACGGGCGATATCAAGCGTGGCAACGCGAATACCACGGTCAATCACAAAAGCCCGCTTGCCACTGATGTAAACATCGTCCACGGTGTCGAATTTGTTGTGACTGCCCATCCAGGTTAATGTGCCGCTATCACTGACATCCGCGACTACCAATCCACCAGTACCGTCGGCGACGTACGCCGTTTTGTCGCGGACATGCAGGGCCTTGGTATCACCCTGCAACGGCAGGGTATCGATAAATGTCGTTGACACCGTGGTTGATATCGCGCCGATACCGTAGCTTTTGCCGATCAGCAGCACATTATTGCCGGCTATCGCAAAATCGGTGCTGGCTGCCGGCAGCGTCATTGTCTGCGCTCGCCGCCAGGGTTGTTGTGGATTATCAGGCTCGGGAGTGAATTCCACCAGCTTTCTATGATCGGCCAGGGCATATACGTTGTCGTTGTGGCTTTTCAGCCGGGTAACGTTGTTGACGCCGTCAAACCGGGCAACGGGTTGGGGATTGGCCGGGTTGGATATATCCAGCACAACAAGGCCTTTGGTTTGCAACGCCACAAACAATACCTTGTTGTGAATATGGAGGGCGCTGATGGTATCCGGCAGGGTCATCTGTCCCAATTGGCGGGCGGGGTGCCGGCCGAAATCGAGAATCGTAATTGCCGCGGCGCCATCGGTGGCAACCACTTGTTGACCGGATGCCGTGATCATGCCCGGTGATCCGGACAGGGCGATTTGGTTTTCAGCATAGGGGCCGCCGGGAACCAGGACTAGCTGGTCTGCTTGCTGCCAGTCTTGCACATTAATCGTTGCCGTTGTCGTTTTTCCGGCTGTTCCGTGAATAGTTTTGTTGGTGCCAAAGTGGGTAACGCCGGCGCAGCCACTGGTCAGTGCCAGCCACGCAACGATCAGAAGAGCTTGCCAACAGGGTAATCGGCCGGAGCCAGGAACGGGAGAAAATTGGATAGTCACGACGCTGTTCTTTAATTAAGGCATTGCTATTTGGCACTGTCCGACGAGGGTGTGCCGGCTTTATCTTCTTCTTCCGGTGCTTTGTCAAACGTCATTTCATTTTTATCCTCCGGCGGATGCGGGGCTTCGTACTTTGGGTTACCCTTGATTAAATATTTCTCTCCCGGATACAGATTTTCAGGCAGCGCCGGTTCCAGCGGGCTGGGTTCGGGTGCCTCCCGGCCAGCGTTAATGTCAGAAATAGGCTCCTGCTTGGCAAGACCGCGTGCCCGCAATCTGTTGACCAGCTTTAACGCCTGTTGGTAAGTCACCGGCGAAGGATCGTAAAAAATGCCGCGAAATTCCTCGTTAACCCGTTTTAAATAGATGAAGTAGGTCTTACCCGCGAGAAACCGGTAATTACGCGCACGGGAAACGTCAATCGGTACGTTTTTGTTGGTAAAGCGCGTTTTGGAATGGGTTATGATTTCTCCCTTGGACGGTTTAATCCGTACCATGGTGTACTGACCTTCATTGAGTGTTAATAACGTTTCATTTTTAAATTCGACACTGATTTCGTTGTCAGAGATGCCTTTGTATTTGTATGGCCGCGGCCGGATAAAATATACCCGGGCCACCTGGGCGTCGTCCGCTTCGGGCATAACGTAAGGGTTTTTGATATTAACCGGGTTGCCGCAGCCGGCCGGTACCAGTAACAACATGAGCAGGGCCAAAAACCGCGACGGGTTGCGCGACAGCGAGCACATGCTTATCGAGCGTATGTGCGTTATGTGTGAAAAGTTGGTTGTCGACGCAATCATTGTAAATTATTTTTTAAGTTGTTCAGGGACAGGGATTCGGAATATCCTGATGCACTTTTTCAATGTCATCAAGCATGTCATCACTGAGTTTAACATCAATACTGGCGATATCGGTTTTCAATTGTTCCAGGTTCGTGGCGCCAATGATGTTGGACGTCAAAAACGAACGGCTATTGACGTAGGCTAATGCCATTTGGGCGGGGTCCAGGCCGTGGCGGTTGGCAATATCAACGTAGGCCTGTGTGGCGCGCAGGGCATTGTTGTTGGTGTACCGATCAAAGCGGTCAAACAGGGTCAGCCGGGCGCCTTTTGGCCTGGTATTGTTCAGATACTTGCCGGATAACACGCCAAAACCCAGCGGCGAGTAGGCCAGCAGGCCGATCTTTTCCTGATGGGCTACTTCTGAGAGGCCGATTTCAAAAGTCCGGTTTAACAAGTTGTAGGGATTCTGAATACTGACAGGTTTGGGATAATTGTTTTGTTCCGCCAGTTTGACAAAGCTCATGGTGCCCCATGGCGTTTCGTTAGACAGGCCAAAATGCCGCACTTTACCGGACTGAATGATGTCGTTCATGACTCCCAGGGTTTCCTCGATAGGAACCGGGTTATCGTCAGGATCATATTGGAAACCCAAGCGGCCGAAAAAATTGGTTTTGCGATCCGGCCAGTGTAACTGGTAGAGATCAATGTAATCTGTTTGCAGGCGCTTGAGACTGGCCTCGACGGCCGCTTCAATGTTTTTGCGGTCCAGGCGAATATTGCCGTCACGCATGTAGTCAATCCAGTCGCTGCGGCTGGCCACCTTGGTGGCCAGGATCACCTTGTCGCGGTTCTGCCGCTGTGCCAGCCAGTTTCCAATGTATTGTTCAGTAACGGCATAGGTTTCGGCCCGCGGTGGCACCGGGTACATCTCGGCGGTGTCGATAAAATTAATGCCGGACTCCATCGCCAGGTCCAGTTGCCGGTGAGCGTCGGATTCGGTGTTTTGTTCGCCCCAGGTCATGGTGCCCAGGCAAATCGCGCTGACACGGATATCGGTATGACCAAGTTGGCGATATTCCACAGAATTCCCCCACGTGCTAACGGTTGTTAAGACGGCTAT
>JASFOJ010000111.1:0-15658 GCA_050116575.1 Gammaproteobacteria bacterium
ACGCCGTCACCCACCATGGCAACTTTGTTGCCGCTATTTTGCAATTGGCGGATAACACGTTCTTTATCCTGCGGCAATACTTCGGCAATGGCCTGTAAGCCACCAAGGTGTCGTGCGAGTGCATCGGCAACGCGCTGCCGGTCGCCGCTCAATACTGTCATACGAATATTGGCGGCGTGTAATGTATTAATGAGTGCTTGCGCATCAGGTCGCAAACGGTCGGCGATGACGATCAGGCCCGCTTCTTCGCCGTTGACAGCGACATGCACGCAGGTTTTGCCTTCCGTTTCATAGTATGTTGTTTGTAGTCGTGTTTCATCATTGACATGGATATGGTGCCGCCGCAGCCAGGAATAAGTTCCAATGATAACCGTGTTATTGCCAACGTTGCCTTCGATGCCATACCCTTGGCGTGAGCGCACATTGGTGGCTTCGGGAATGGTCACATTACGTTGTTTTGCGGCGCGGATAATGGCGTTTGCGGTGCCGTGTTCGGCGTACTTTTCGATAGCCGCTACCAGTGTGAGCAACTGTTCGTCCGTTAATATTGCAGTTGGAATAACATGTTCCACCTGCATGCGGCCCTCCGTCAGAGTGCCCGTCTTGTCAAAGACCACATGGTCAATAGTGGACAGTGTTTCAAGAACCGCGCCGTTTTTAATCAAAATGCCGTGCCTTGCCCCCAGGCCCGATGCCGAGGCGATGGCCATGGGCGTGGCCAGGCCGAAGGCGCAGGGACAGGTAATAATAAGCACGGCGGTTGCCGCCATCAACGCAAGTTCGGTATCGGTACTCAACCAATAGGTAAACGTTAAAGCAGCTAACACCAGCGTGCCTGCCACAAACCAGGGAACGATGCGATCGGCCATGCATTGGATGGGTGCCCTGGATGCCTGTGCGTCTTCCACCAGCTGGATGATGCGGCCAAGTGACGTATGGCGCAATGTGTTTTGGACTTCCAAGGTTAACGGGCTGCTAACATTGAGCGTGCCGGCTGCAACGCAATTATCAGGGGCTTTACTGACAGGATTGGCTTCACCGCTGAGCAGGGATTCGTCCACGCTGCTGTGGCCGGAAACTACCACACCATCGGCGGGAATGCGGTCACCGGGTTTTACCAGCACATGATCGCCGGCCTTGACCGCGCGAATGGGTAACAACTGTTCTTCGTTGTTCCGTAGTACGGTGGCGCCGCGCGGTTGTAGATCCAGTAACCGCTGTGTTGATGATACGGCCTGGCGCCGGGCGATAGCTTCCAAATAGCGGCCCACCAGGATGACAAACAGAAAGTTAACCACGGTGTCGTAATAGACCTCACCCGTTGGCGGTTGCCACAAGGTGACATAAACGGAATAAAAGTAGGTAACGCTCGCCCCAATGGCGATGGGCAGATCCATGGTAAGATGCCATTGTTTTAATCCGGTTAATGCACTGCGAAAAAAAGGATAACCGGAATAGAGCAGGGTGGGGGTTGCCAGGGCGAATCCCACCCAATGAAACAATTGGCGAAATTCTCCGTCTCCTGCACCGCTGTACAGCGCAATGGAAATCCACAGCAAATTCATCATGGTAAATCCGGCAAACGCCATACGGAACAACAACGAACGATTTTGTTGCTTAATGGCGTTTTCCGCGGCATCGGGATCGTAAGGAACGGTGGCATAGCCGATACTGGACAGGTGATTGATAATGACGGACAATTTGATTTGCGTATTGTCCCAACACACTTTTAATCGTTTGCCGGCCAGGTTCACCTGTGCTGCCAGCACGCCCGGTAACTGGCGCAGCGCTCGCTCTATCAACCATACGCAGGCCGCGCAATGAATGCCTTCCACCAGTAAATGTATGTCCCTAACTTGGGTAAGCTCGCCGACGAACTCGGCCTGAACGTCATCCAGGTCATAAAGTGCGGTATTTTTCGGGGATTCGGGGGGGGGCGCGAATTTGCCATTACCGGGTTTACGTTCATAAAAACCGTTCAGTCCGGCACCGTATATGGCATCGCAAACCATCTGGCAGGCCGGGCAACAAAAGCGCCGCCGTTTGCCATTGATAGTTTGCTCGAAGTGCGACTTGGCAGGATTGGGCAGGCCACAGTGAAAGCAGGCACTATCGACCTGTTCCGTCGTCAATGGTTCCAGGGTGAAGGAATGCGCCGAGTTCATGGTGAGTTAATGTTCATGGTTGAGTAATTGCACTGACAGGCGCTGCGCCATTTCGTAATGATCGGCGCCGCGTTGCACTTTGACATTGAGATCCCAGACGCCGGGCAGCGGAAAAGTAAGGGATGCCTGATAGAGTCCCGGCGCAACGGCATGCAGCGTCGCGGTAAAATCCGCGTTGGCATCGGAAGGCCGGTAAGCGACCAATTGCACATCAGCGTCGTTGATGGGTACGCCCTTTGAATCCACTGCGCTGAACCGATAGGTATCGGGCGTGTTCAGAACCACGGCATCGGGTATTTCAAGTTTACTTAACCATTGCAGCTTTTTATGCATAGCCATCAACTTCATGGCATTTTTCTCGAACTCCCGGCCCTGCTCATAGTAGTTATTGACCACCAGGCCGGGGTTGCTGGTCACGGCGAACACGACGAATATGCCGTTGACGACGAGGAATGTTGCCACAATACCGAACCAGGCAATGACCCACGGATTGCGTCTGCCCTCGGGGCTGGACTGGGAATAACGGTTACCCAGCGTTAACATGAAGCGTTCAACTTTGTGCCGTATTTCCATCATCGTCGTCCTGTCATCACAAAAGACGGTTATTATCTGCCGTTGTTAAGGTTTCGGACCAAAAAAATTGCTTTCATAATCAGTGCTCAATCCCGGATGGGTAACCGACTGCAGGTGAAATGTAACGTGCACATGGTCAGTGTGCAGGTCTTCAGCGGGCAATCTCAGGTATACGGTATGTTCGCTGACATCACCCTGTTTGAGTGCCACCGGTTCGTCAATGCCTACGGACTGTAACGCCGCGGGCCCGCTGACGGTTATTTCAACACGTATATCCTGGTTGGTTTTGTTCAGTACCTTCAGTTCGTATTTGTTTTGAATGGACCCGTCCTTTAGCCTGACGAACAACGGCTGGCGTTCGTGCAACACATGCAAATCGATCCCCGGAAGATTTATCAGCCCGTAAACGATACCCGACAGCGCCAGGACCATAGTGACAAAATAAACCATGACACGCGGCCGTTTGTAAAAGGATGGCGCCGGTTTGCCTTCAACTTCATCCAGCGAAGCGTAACGGATCAGTCCCAGCGGGCGTTTGATTTTGTCCATGACTGCATCGCAGGCATCCAGGCACAGCGCGCAGGTGATGCAGCCTTCCTGTTGACCACGGCGTATGTCGATACCGGTGGGGCAGACGGCAACACATTGCTTGCAGTCGATACAGTCGCCTTGTTTGTTCGGGGTTGCTTCAGTACCTTTTTTCAATTTACCCCGTGGTTCACCACGGGCAAAATCATACGTGGGCAATACGGTGGTCCGGTCCACCATCACGCCCTGAATACGGGCATAAGGGCAGAGCCAGAAGCAGACCTGTTCGCGCATGTGGCCGGCAAACAGATAGGTAAAGAACGTAAACAAACCCACGGTTGCCCAGGCGATCAACGGCGCCTGCAGGGTGAAATAGGCATGCCAGAGTTTAAAAGCGTCGCCAAACCACAGGGTAAAGCTGATCCCGGTTATAATGCCTATTAACAACCAGATCGCATGCTTTATGACTTTGATGCGCAACTTGGCGACGGTCCACGGCGCCTGATCCAGTTTCATGCGTTTGTTGGCGCTGCCTTCCAGTTTTTCCTCGATCCAGGTAAAGATATCCGTCCAGACGGTTTGAAAACAGAAATAGCCACAAAACACGCGGCCGGCCAGCGATGTGACCGCCGCCAGCAGCAGGGCAAAAAACAGCAACAACAGCGCCAGCATCCAGACATCCTGTGGCAAAATAGTGATGTCAAAAATGTGAAACTTACGATTGGGTATGTCCCACATAATTGCCTGGCGGCCTTCCCAGCGCAGGTAAGGCCCCAGAAAGAAAACCAGCCACACACTCATGGTTATCCACTTGAGAGTCCGGTAACGGCCCGGCATGCGTTTGGCATGAATGGTGGTTTCCCCGGTATTAACATGCCAATAGTCTGCTTCCCGGTAGAGTTCTTCCAGGTTTTGTGTGTCGTCTGTTTGCCCAATCTGGTTAGTCACTAAAAAAATTACCGCTCAGTTAATGCCACAGATACTGCTGGTCATGCCTGATATTCGCTGTCCGTGCCGTTGTCGGCACGTGGTAACTATCAGTTCGTCGCCCCTGTTATTTGTCCTGAGAATGGGTGTGCTTTATCAGATAGCCAATGCGGATTGCGAGAAATACGACAATCACAATGGTGATCCCGACGCCCAATATGGAAGCAATAACCACTGTGTCCATTATGTGTGCTCTCCAGTCAACTTAAAAACACCTGCATTATTGGCCACCGCCAAGTTGGTGTACGTAAATCGCCAGCTTTTTAATATCCGTATCATTGAGCTGGCCCTTAAAAGCCGGCATGACGGCACTGCGTGTTTCCTTGGCGCCCGGGGCATTCACCCCGTTGGCTATCGTGTATTTGACGCTTTCTTCGGTCGCCGGGACAAAGCGCCAGATCGCGTCGGTCAAATTGGCGGCGCCTATCATTTGCATGCCGGATCCGTCGGCACCGTGGCAACCGGTGCAACCCGTGTTGACGAACAGTTCCTTTCCCGGAGGATACGTCTTGCCTTTGCTGAGGGCGATGACATATTGCGCCAGGTCGTCCAGTTGCTTGTCGGTGAGCATCCCTTTGAACGCGGGCATCATCCCCTGGCGTCCGCCGGTGATGGTTTGCTGGATCGTGTCAATATCGCCGCCATATAACCAGTTGTCGTCCGCCAGGACCGGATAGCCGGGATTACCGCTGCCACCGCCGCCGTGGCACGGGGCGCAACGGTCGCCGAACAGCACTTTGGCCGAATGTTTAATGTAGGTGACCAGTTCCGGGTCATCATTAATCGCAGCCACTTTCATGTTAGTGATCTTTTTTTCGTAGGGTGCGCGGATTTCCTGGATTTGCTTCACGCTTTCCTTGTAGCGTTCCATTTGCGTCCAGCCCAAAACACCCTTGGTGTAGCCGGTAAACGTGGGAATAGCAGGGTAGAGAATGAAATACACTACAATAAACACGCCGCTTAAATACAAGGTAATCATCCACCATCGTGGCGGCTGATTGGTGAGTTCTCTCAGGTTGCTGTCCCATACATGCCCGGTGTCCGATGTCGTGGGAGTTTTTTCGCCGTCGCTCATCGAGGTTTCTCCTGCGTGGGTTTGTCATCGTCCATGGGAATATTCCGATGGGCTTCTAGTTTTTCCTTATTGGCCGGATGAAAGACATAAACATAGAGAACAATCATGGCAATAAATACCACGATAGTGATCACGAGGCCTAGCCAGTCGTGCAGAGTCATTTCGCTCCAGTTGGTACGAAAGTAGTCTTTCACAGATTCCATGGGTTACTCCCGGTACACCACGCTATAGTCCAGATTGGCCATCGTGCCCAGTACCTGTAGATACGCAACCATGGCGTCCATTTCCGTTTTGCCTTTTACTTTTTCAGCGGCGGCGGCAATATCTTCGTCGTTGTAGGGAACGCCCAATGTTTTCATGGCTTTCATGCGGGCGGTGACGACCTCACCGTTGAGCATGTTGTCCTGCAACCAGGGATAATTGGGCATGACCGATTCCGGTACCACTGAACGGGGCGCGATCAAATGCTGGATGTGCCATTCGTCGGAGTATTTACCGCCGACGCGCGCCAGGTCGGGGCCGGTTCGTTTGGAGCCCCACTGAAAGGGATGATCGTAAATGGATTCCGACGCCAGCGAATAATGCCCGTAACGTTCCTTTTCATCGCGAAACGGCCGAATCATTTGTGAGTGGCACAGGTAACAGCCTTCACGCAGGTAAATATCGCGGCCCGCCAGTTCCAAACCCGTATAGGGTCGTATACCGTCACCGGGTTTCCAGTCATCCAGGGTCTGGCCCTGTTCCGGTTGCCAGACAATTTCCGGACGGTTATTGTATTCCATGGTGCTGTCCAGGTAATACAGTGGAACAATTTCCACGATGCCACCAATAGACAATATGAACATCAACATCAGTAACAGAGCCCAGACATTACGCTCCATCTTGTCCTGCAGTTTGGTGGAATAGATTTTATCCGCCATGATGTATCTCCCTTAAGCCTGTGCGGTTGCCGTCTGTGTTCCGGTTTCGGTTGTGAGACTGCCGGCCCGGCGTATGGTCATGACCATGTTGTAAAACATGACCAGCACGCCCACGGTGTAGATGAACCCGCCGACGGTACGCAACACATAATAGGGATGCATGGCGGCGACGGATTCGGCGAAGGTGTAGGTAAGAGTGCCGAATTCATCGTAGTCACGCCACATCAGGCCCTGCATAATGCCCGAAATCCACATGGATACGATGTAAATGAGGATACCTATAGTTGCCAGCCAGAAGTGCAGGTTAACCAGTTTGGTGGAATACATTTGCGTGTTCCATAGACGGGGTAACAAATGATAGACCGCGCCGGCGCCGATCATACCCACCCAGCCCAGGGCGCCGGAGTGAACATGACCAATGGTCCAGTCGGTGTAATGGGACAGGGCGTTTACCACCTTGAGCGACATTACCGGTCCTTCGAACGTCGACATGGCATAGAAAGCCAGGGACATGATAAGAAAACGCAATACGTAATCAGTGCGCAACTTGTCCCAGGCACCGCTTAGGGTCATCATGCCGTTCACCGCGCCACCCCAGGACGGTACAATCATGGCAAAGGAAATGGCGGCGCCCAGTGAGCCTGTCCAGTCAGGCAGTGCCGTGTACTGCAAATGGTGCGAACCCAACCACACGTAACCGAACATCAATGCCCAGAAATGTAATACGGACAAGCGATAGGAAAAAATGGGACGGTCCGCCTGTTTTGGCACAAAGTAATACATAATGCCGAGAAAACCCGCCGTCAGATAAAAACCTACGGCATTGTGACCCCACCACCACTGGATCATGGCGTCCTGTACACTGGAGAAGATGGAATAGGATTTAAACAGACCCACCGGTATGGCAAGGCTGTTGACAACATGTAGATAGGTAATCATGACCATCATACCCAGGTAAAACCAGTTGGCGACATAAATATGCGAGCTTTTTCGGTTGGCCAGGGTCATGACAAAGTTGAAGGTAAACGCCAGCCAGACTACCGCGATCAAAATGTCAATGGGCCATTCCAGTTCAGCGTATTCCTTGCCCTGGGTCATGCCCAGCGGCAACGAAATGACCGCCAGGACGATAATCAGATTCCAGCCCCAGAACGTGAACCAGGCCAATTTGTCGCTCCAAAGCCGCGTGGCGCAGGTGCGCTGTACAACATAGTAAGCGGTACCGATGAGGACACAGCCGCCGAACGCGAAAATAACCGCGTTGGTATGCAGCGGCCGCAATCGACCGAAGGTGATATAGGGTATGTCAAAATTAAGGTAGGGCCAGGCCAGTTCCGCGGCGATATACACCCCGATGGCAGTGCCGACAACAAAATACACGACGGTCGCCACCGTAAACCATCTGACAATCTCAAAGTTATAGCTTTGGTCTGTTTCCGCTTTCTCCACCCCGGCCACCTCCGTGAAAGGTTTATCGACGAGTACTAGTCGATTGTGGTTAGTGAATCCTTTTAAAAAGCTGATGAAAAATAACTGCTTATATAAAACCGGTCAGGATGGAGTGGCACAGGCTGCTTACCGGTCCTTCCTTTGGTTGCTGAGCCCGGTGTCAAATTGTCTGGTAACAGGCTGTAAAACTGTTTGTCCTATCATGACAAAAAATTCTTTAGTTTCATTGACGTATGCCAAGGGAATGCGGTTTGGCGGAACAGGCCGGTATTCCGGAAAGAATGTGCTACGGAGTTTTGTAGGGGCGGGTAGTTGGCAAGGAGGAGAATAAGCTTTTTGATTACCGGGGGGAGCGTTGTGAAGGCTGAAAATTCCAACGGATGGGCATTTTTACAGGAAAGTCGTCGAATAAAAACCGATATCATCAAATTGTCGCTTTCTTCCCTAAGAAAATACTGAAAGGTTTTCGCCATCACCGTCCAGCGTTTGCCGCTGGTGTGTACCAGATACCGTCGCCAGGTTATGGGAAAGCCTTCGGCGTGCAAAATCGTAAGGTAACCGCTACATGCATTTCGATAGTTGTTTATAGAACGACATGCCGATCGTTTGCTTGCAGCTTTCTGGTTTGCGTGGACACTGTGGGTTGGGCAAAAACAACGCATCCGCAGCGCGGGTAAACCTGCCCAGGCGGGCAATAGGTTCAAAAACTGTCACTTACAAGAACTGATGTAGCGCAGCAGGGGTTTAGGGACCCATCTATCCATAGACTATTGTCTATACAATCCATATAAAATTTCGACTTTTATATATGACTTATTGCCTGCATTATTTAAGGGCCGTGAATAAATAATCCAGCGAATTCTAACGTAATTTATGAGTGTTATTGAAAGCAGGCAAAGAGAGTAAGTGAAATCATAACTGGCGCCAGAGTAAGGTATGTCGGTGTTGTACCTTACAAGAGACAGGATTTGGAGGTCCGGCTTATGTCTCCATCGATTCCGATGTTTTCGCTCAATTGCGGTTTCCGGTTCAACCGCGAGTAGCACCATAACCGCGCTATTGGTTGTAGAAATGTGGTTGTAGAAATGCATCGTATGCGGTGGACAAACCGGCAGGTTAACGATACCAGGTTGAAGTTGCAGTACCTGCGCTGTGTGCGAACAAGGCGTACCCAATAGCGTCTTGTTCGCACTTTTTAACTGAATTGAGGAACCGTTAAACGTGGGCACTGGAAGCATTGGTTGCTTTCACAATGGAACATTGCCGGTTTCGAGATGGCGATACTTGCTCGATGTCAGAGCAGGTACGCTAGGCTTTCCCAAATACAATCTGTTCACCTTATAAATTGTTCACATCACGAAATAACCATATCCCATTATTACATGCGTCAATTGTCTGCATTGAACGGGTTGGTGTTGTCCCCGGCATGTTACAGCATCGGTATACACTACAATTTCCTTGGCCGCTAATCAAAATCACCATATTGGATTAGCCAGGTTTTCAGGGATATTGAAGGTTTGACGACGCGCAATTACAATGTGCGGCTTTGTAATCTGTACTCGTGCGTACCATATGACACCCATTGTTGTTTCAAGAATGGCGGTGCATAAGCGACATAAATATATAAAGTATAAAATAACCTGGCTTTTTAATGAAAATTGTTGACGGATCTCTATTGGTAAGCAGTTCAAAATGGTTTTTCTCGTTGCTGATGCTAGTATCAATGCCCGCCGCTAATGCCATTGTGAGCATGGAAAGTGTTCATTTAGGGAAACCACCGCAAGGCTTTAGTGGGCAGTTTGAGCTCAGCTTTGATGCCAATTATGGCAACACGGAGGCAGCCAATGCCTCGACTGGTTTGAAATTGCAGTGGTCGGAGGATCACAATATCGACTTCGTGCTGACGAATTATGCCTACGGGGAAAGCGCGGGAATCAGGAATGAAAATAATGCCTTTGTGCATGTGCGCCATATTCATCAACAAAGTTCGCATTTTGCCTGGGAGGCGTTTTCCCAGTTGTCGAATAATGAATTTACCCGGCTCACTGTGCGCGCACTGGTCGGTGGCGGTGTACGGCTGGCGTTAGGTAAACCGGCTGATGAGCGGGCTATTTATCTTGGGCTGAGTGGATTTTATGAGTGGGAACAGCTGGATATCGACAGTACGGCCAATAACGAACAAACCAATGAAACCGCACGCGGTAATATCTACCTGGTGATGAAATACCGGTTTAATTCCCACGTAGCCCTGGTGAGCAGTACCTACTACCAACCCGCCGTTGACGAGGTTTCTGACTACCGCGCCATCGAAGATGCATCGGTGGTGAGCAAATTGACCGATGGTTTGTCGCTACGCATGGGAGTTAACATTCAGCATGACAGCCGGCCACCCCCAGAGGTTAAAAAAACCGATAGTAGTGTCAATATTGGGTTGTCTGTAGATTTTTGAATGACAATTGTCGTATTTGGAAAAGCCACCACAATACATTGTGCCCTAAGCTGCAAAATGTGGTGGCGTTTGCCTGCAAACGGTTACGTTTATCCGTCATCGCGAAACCTGTTTTACAGCGACACGCTCGCGCCTACTTGTTTCGGCCTGTTACGACGGCGCTCCTGCTAGGGCATCATCATGCCCATGCCGAAGCCCCGGCGGAAAGAATTATAGTCCCTGAATTTTTCCTGCTGTTCCTTGTTGAGTAAATCGAAAATTTTATTTCGGCTCTTGATGCGTTGCTCAATCATTTGCCGTTTATATTTGTACATTTCGTCATAGACTTTACCGATTTTGTCCGGGTCGGGTTTGTCGGTATCATAAAGATCATAGAGCTTGTCTGAGGCCTCTATTGCCTTTTCCATCGCGTCCCAGTGCTCCTTGCGCGTTTGACGGTAAATGTCCCGGATCTGGTCGCGCTGTTTTTTGCTGAGATCCAGGCCGGCAAGATTGCCCATCATCATGGGTCCCATCATACCGCCCATCATCTGTCCCATCATTGGGCCGCCCATCATCGGGCCACCCATCATCGGTCCCATATGGCGGCCATAACCACCGCGCCCGTAACCGTAGCCATACCCATATCCACCGTAGCCACGATTCTGCATCATGTTTTGATAATCTTCGTCATCCATATGCCGCATCATGCCGGACTGGGCCGATACCGTGGCGGATAACAATACTAACAAAAGGCCAAACAGTGATTTGCCAGTGGTTTTTAAGGTTATTTGGTTTCGCATGGTTACCCTCCTTAAACAAGTTGTGCAAAAATTAAAGATCAAAGGCATCGATTTTCAAGTAAATCCTTGGCCAAATATCACTTATTCTAAGGATTGTAGATATTTGTCAATAAACGGACAGGGCGTAGTGAACTGTTAATATACTGGAGAATAGTGCGGGCTATTGAATGGTATAGCCCATTTGCAACATAGGGAATAAGTCAACACAATTTTGAAATTGGACAATGGGTTGTCCAGTGGAATACATCCTTGTATTCCACCGGGATTTGCTGCGAACCAATTGACTCTGGCTTACTGTCAAAAAATATTGGCGTAGTCCGTTTCAATGCGATCCAGGCTTAAACTATTGAGAAAATTGGAATAACACATCCAGGCGGTCATGGCATTTAAATCGGAAAACGGGGGTGGTAAAAAGCGTGGCGGCAGGACGATACCTTCTTCGACCAGTTGTGCGATGGAGCGCATATCATCCAGGACCGTTTTCCCGCAGAACAATAAAGGGATACGGTCCAGCATGCCTTTGCGAACCGCGAGCTGGATATAGTTATATACGAGAATAAAACCTTTGTTGTAACACAAGTCCTTGGTAAAGGGGCCAAGGGTCGGCGTGCTGCCCCGAAATACCCTGACTGAATTGGAGTAGCTGTGCTCCCGGTCAAAACCCTGATCCATAAAATATTGAAACACATCGAGAAATGTGCCACCTTGTTCGGCGATGGCGACTGCCCGTGTGCGGTTGGCCAGACGCCGCAACCGGAACGGGTAGGATGCCAGGGAAAGTATTTCCAGCAGGATCGCCAGGCCTTCCTGGGTGACCACGGATGAGGGTGGTCCCTTGCTGAGAAAAGTGCACACCGGTTGCATACCGCCGTTAAGGGTTGTTCCCAGGTGCGCCCAGCCTTCGTGGACTTCCAGCACACGAATGTCCCGTTCGTTAAACATGGCTTCCCTGCGGATCTTAATATAGTCCGCGCCCGCGGCGGCGTCGGCGATGATGCCGTCACTGAGTTGCACAGATACCGGCATTTGTAAGGGCTTGAATACCTTGTCCAGCCGTTGCTGCAGCATTTGCACCGCGAGGTCACTAGAAATATTTTTAAGCTCGATCTGTAAAATAAGACTGCTGTCAATATTGCCCAGGGTATTGAGCATCATTTCACTCAGGTCGGCGACCGTGGGGTCCCCGGCGTGAAAGGCGTCGGACGATGTACCATACAATTCGTCAGAGATACTGGAAAACTCCCGGGTACCACGCTGTTCCAAAAGCCGGACCACCATACGGTATTCGCGGCAAATGCGCTGCATGATTTTGCCAATGGGGCTGAACTGACCCAACTGTTTACTGATATCGCGTTCAATCGCGTAAAACTCTTCGCGTTTCGTGGCGGGATCAAACTCCAGGGGAATGGAAAGATAATAATCCCGGTCCACCGGCGGCTGTTCCTTGCAGCCGCCTCGGAAAAACGCATCCTTGATGCCGGCATCCCATTTGATGGCATCCAGCACTCTTATGGGCCGCTGCGCGTCCACGATACGGTCCGACAGTTCGCGGATCCTGCGGTGATATGGGTCGGTCAGTTCATTAATATCCGTCATGGCTGACAATTGCTCACGGTTGGTTGTATATCGTATCATTGTTCCCTCTGGCGGGATTTGCAAGTACCACTGACGTAATTAGTGGTATAAGAAGCTGGATTTGCAGCAGAAAAAAACCGGCATTCGACGGTTCCTCGAAGGGGCTGGGCTGGTCGCAATTATGGGGATTACCGCAATAAACATCGAAGACACCAACGGATAATCAAGGGGGCGCTGTGAAATTAAAAGTACAGTCGTTATGGATGATGTTGTTGATATGCTGCTGCGCGGTTAGTGTTTCCCAGGCAGGGTCAAAATCCGACTTGGCCAAGGAACAGCGCTGGGAATCACAGATCGTCGACAGCCTGCTGGTGGGGGAGGCCGTTAAGCTCAACGCCGGTGGTGTTCAATTCCTGGGGCTGTATGCCGAAAATCAGTCTGACCCCGCCAAGGGAGGCGTTGTTATCATGCACGGAATTGGCGCGCATCCGGCATGGCCCGATGTGATTGAACCGCTGCGCATGAATTTGCCGGATCGGGGATGGCACACCCTGTCGATCCAGATGCCCATTTTGGAAAACGAAGCCGAAGGCAAGGATTATATCCCGCTGTTTGACGAAGTCCCGGGCCGTATCAATGCGGCGGTAAAATTTTTACAGGATAAGGGAGTAGCACCCATTATGGTGGTTGCCCACAGCCTCGGCGCCTCCATGGCTGGTTACTATCTGTCGCAACAGCCGTCGTTCGCCGTCAAAGCTGCTGTCCTGATCGGCTTTGGGACCATGTCAGACGATCCAGATTCCAAATTCAGTTCACTGCATATGGTGAAGAACATCCATATCTCCCTGTTCGACCTATACGGCGCTAACGACCTGAAACCGGTGCTTAAATACGCGCCAGAAAGAAAACGAATAGAAGCGGATATGCACAATAAAAACTTCCGACAACAAAAGGTGGACGGCGCTAATCACTTTTTCCAGGGCAAGGAGAGCGTGTTGATCAAAACTGTCGACAGTTGGTTGAGCGAACAGGCTGGAAAGTGAGGTTTGTCTGGCGTTCACTTTTGGCCAACAAGACCAGACGTTTCGATATCCTGTTTTATACTTAATTGTTACATTTAATAGTTGCGTCTAGCCAAGGCTTACTCATACTATAAAAATTACCATCAACCATCTGCATTTCTTGTTGATCTTTTTTACTGAATACATATGTGTAATTGTCTTTTCCGCATTTTTTTTCGGCATATTCATTCAGCTTGTTTTCCATATCACTACCTTTGGCGAAGGCATTGCCACTAAGCCTTACAAAATGACTGCCATCAGCGTTTTGGTTCTCTGTGTCAACTACTACCCAGGCACATGAAGTAATTGAAAACATTACTACTAGTAACAATAGATTTTTCATTTTTTCCTTTACGAAATAACGTGAAGGGTAAGGGGCGAGCGTATTTTGCGCGTCCCAGCGACCGAAGGGAGCGAACTTAACCCGCTTGTTGGGCGCTTTACCTTTTAATCGATTTCTGAAAACTTGCGATGTCACTGATGGAATCTACCCAGTTATGTTTGCTTTCACAAAAAACATTAAATGAAGGTTTGAAATTATTAGGTTGTTTGAACGCTCCATAAAATAGCATGTACAGACCAGGGAACCGATAGTTGTTATTATAAATAGGGCTCCCGCATTTAGAGCAAAAGTATTTTATCCCTTCGCTTTTAATTTCATATTTATTTAATGAGCCTTCACCTTTGGTTAATACAAAATCTCTGTCAGGAACAGCCATATAGGTGGAGAAAACGCTACCATTTCTTTTTTTACACTCATCACAGTGGCAATTTACAGTTAATTTCGGGTTGTCTGCTAACTCGAACTGTACTGAGCCACAATGACATGACCCTGTGATTTTATTTTCCATTATCTATTCCTCACTCCTTTTATACGCCCAACGCCGAACTCACCAGCAGGCAAAAGGGACGCATATTTTTACTCTGCAAAAATTGCGACGCTTTTTGATTGTCGGTGTGTAGCGACTGGCTATGTTTACTTCTTTTTCGCCAAAACTGCCGTTCCCAGCTGCTGCTTTTGATCATTTAGAATTTCGCCCCAATAACCACTACCAAAATTGGATATGTCTATGTATAGATTTGGCATATCGTTACCAAACACAATAACACGATTAATTTCTACGCTATTTTGAGCTTTTAACTTATGCTCACCAACTAGACGAAAATTTCTTTTTTGAAGCGCTTCAAATGCGATACCCGCAGCGAAATCCTCGTTAGCAGGAACGACAATAAACACACAATCACCTTCATACTCTCCCGATTTAGGATTTTCGCCGCTTACACTAACCGACACAAAGGCCAACTGTTGGTTGTTTTCGTTTCTCAATGCGATTGCATACCCGTTTTGTTGTTCGTCTGATTCCATATTGGAAGTATTTGAACACCCTACAACTAGTAACGCGAATGTAATAAGAAATGCTCTATTCATATTAATAAACATAACGACAAGGTTAGCTTGCGAGGCACCGCAACGCGGTGCCGAGTCTAAAGCTTAACCGCTGGTTAGGCTTTGTTACTTGGGCCATAGCACCTCTACCTTTTGTTCATAGGGCTTGCTAGTGTGAGCTGGATACGAAAGCGTAATTTCGTCGTTACCACCTCGCCATGCTTTCCCTTTAAAGTATAAGAATACATACTCATCCATACATCCTTCCACCATAATATTGCCCTCAGAAGGTCTTATTTTTCCCACCTTAAGATCTTTAAAAACTTCTGGAACAGATTCACCTTCTCTATAAGCATAATATCCATCCATAGGTAAATTGTCTCTTACTGAATATGCTTCCATGTCACGATAAAGTTTTTCTAGCCTTTGAGGGCTCAACGAGCTAGCAGTACGCTACTGCTTCTGAATCTTTACCACAACTAGGCATGCCGCCAAAAAACAACCAACCTATTAGAAAAAGTGAACCAAAAAATACAACAAAAAATAGCTATAATTTTTAACAAATTTTTCATAAAAGCCTAACTAGTGCCTATCCATAAATACGCATTTAGCTGAGAAACAAGGAAATATTGACGAAGGAGATTAAAAAATCCTCTTGAGTTTGGTACATTTATTTCGCCAAAAATAACAACCAACCCAAGAGGATT
>JASFOJ010000112.1:0-15612 GCA_050116575.1 Gammaproteobacteria bacterium
ACCGGACCATTCGCCGCCTTGGTGGCAACAAGGAAGTTGCTGTGGATGTCCAGTTGATAACAGCAACCAACCTTAATTTACAGCAACGTGTCAGCGAAGGCGCTTTCCGGGCGGACCTTTATCATCGCTTAAGTGTGTTTCGTGTAGACCTGCCGCCGTTACGCGCCCGTACAGAAGATGTACGCGATCTCGTCCCCCTGTTTATTGCCGAATTCAACGTAAAAGCCGGAAAACATGTCAGCACCGTACCCGATGCCATATGGGAGCAATTACAGTCGCACTCCTGGCCCGGCAATGTGAGAGAGCTTCGCAACGTGGTGGAACGTTGTGTGTTGTTTTCCGATAACGAACAATTTCCTGCACAATGGCTGCAACTGGAATCCGGCGAGGTTAGCAAAGGACCTGAAAGCGGTGCCCAGGTAAACGGCAATAGCGTATGCCTGCCATTGGACGGTACCATGGCGCTGGACGATATGGACCGCTATATCATTAAAACCACGCTTGAGCATCATCATTTTAACGTGACGGCAACAGCGCGCGCCCTGGGCACAACCCGGGAAACACTTCGCTATCGTATCCAAAAATACGGCCTGAAACACTCTCCTTGATACGACTGCGCACACAAACCAATTGAAATATTGAAATGCCTGACCGTCAGTACAGAGGATACCGCATCGATATTGGCATAAGCGCGGGGAAAAAACCCGGCACTGCTGGTTTTTTAGTACTGGCAGCGACTCTGCAAACGCCTGTCGACATCTATGGTGCTGTTGATGGCATTGACATTTTTCATTGTTATTTAATTATAACCAGTAAATAATTTGCGCTGTATACCACCGTTAAATTGAAAGTCTCATATTGACCAAACGTTTCATCAGCGACAAGGAGGAGGCATTGCCATGTTTAACAACCATGTGTCATCTGCTCAACACAACTCCGTTATAAAGTTGATTTTTGCTATGGCAATTTTGGTAGTTCCCCTGGCTTCCTGCGCTAGTGTCGAATCGCAATTTTCCGGCGACACACAAACCAAGAATGGACAACCTGGCAAGTCGATGAACCGGCAATCATCGATCGTCAGCACTGGCGGCCATGCACCGGTTAACTCAAGCAGTATTGACCAAACCAGGGACAACTGGGCAAAGGCAAGAGCTGTTTATTTGCGATCGCTGGACTATGAGCAAATCGAACTTCAGAAAAACTCCAGCGACGATTACTTCGTAAAAAGCAATTTGGTCGAATCCCGTTATCACCTCAAAGATTCAGCCGACGCGTTGTATATCGAGCACAATGTACCTAAAGCGCGGCAGGAGCTGCGTGAAGCGGTGCAACAATATAACAATGCCATTGCCAAGGCGCCGGCCAACATGAAAGACAAACTGATTCATATAAAAAACGATCTCGAATCCTTGCTCAAGGAGGAGAAAAAATTGGTTGCCTGTACTTGCAGACCACCGCGGCACGAGGCGTACTCCACCATTGAATCAGAAATTGAGTCGTTGTTAACGGAGAGCTGATGACAGCGGATGGCAGAGCGCCGATCAGCGCCCAAATAAATCGTGTTCGCCGACGCGGACAAGCCCCCCAAAAGATCCTTGTCCGGCGACGGTGCGGCAAATAGCGAAAGAGACTAGACTTCAACCACCAAGCGAGTCGCCATTCGGCAACAATGGTGGATCCGGCAGGCAGCGATGAATACGACAATTAGCCCCGCCAAATGCCCATATAGGCTATGCCTGCGTTATTTCATGTTTTCGATATTCGGAATACAGTAGCGACGCAGATAATTTAAAAAGTCATCCTTGAGCTTGGGATGCTTTAAGGCGTATTCCACGGTGGCTTCAAGATAACCCAGTTTGTTACCGCAATCATATCGTTTTCCCTTGAACCGAAACGTCTTGACATGCTCGACCACCAGCAGCTGCGCAATGGCATCGGTCAACTGAATTTCACCGCCCGCACCTTTTTGGGTGCGTTCCAGCAAATCAAATATGGTCGGCGTCAAAATATAGCGACCAACAACGCCAAGGTTCGAGGGCGCGTCACTGGGCTTGGGCTTTTCAATGATACCTTCCAGGTTGGCAATGGGATCATCGTTATTGTCTGTCTTTACAATACCATACTGGTCGGTTTCATCCGGTTTTACCGATTCTACTCCAAGAATACTGCAACGGTACTTGTTGTACTTAGCCACCATTTGTGACAGACAGCCGGTACCTTCGCCGTCAATGAGGTCATCGGCCAGAATGACCGCGAATGCCTCCTTGCCAACAACGTCCCTGGCGCACAGCACCGCATGCCCCAATCCCAGAGCCTCGGCCTGGCGTATATAAACGCAACTGACACCTTCCGGCAAAATGTTGTGCACGATGGACAACAATTCATGTTTGTCTCGCCTTTGCAGCTCATCCTCGAGCTCATAGTTTTTGTCAAAATGGTCCTCGATTGCCCGTTTTGAACTGCTGGTCACGAAAATAAGCTGTTTGATCCCCGCAGCAATGGCTTCCTCTGCGGCGTACTGAATCAAGGGCTTGTCAACGATGGGCAGCATTTCCTTGGGGTTGGCCTTGGTCGCGGGCAAAAACCGTGTCCCCAGACCGGCGACCGGAAATACAGCTTTGGTGATCATTGCTCTGCAATCTCCCGATAACGAAGTGAATGTGCAGCAATTAAATCGATATTAATTGCCCTGGTGCCAGTATACTCATTCTGAAACTGGTTTCCAGCGGAATAAAAAAAGGGCTTTACGCCCTTTTTTAACTAATGGATTACCGAAAGTTTACGCCGCATCCACGGCTTTCATGCTCAGGCGTATTCTGCCCTGTTTATCGATCTCGAGCACTTTCACCTTGATAATATCGCCTTCGGACAGCCGGTCGCTCACGTTTTCCACCCGCTCGTGGGAAATCTGCGAGATGTGCACCAGTCCGTCCTTGCCGGGTAAAATCGTAACGAAAGCGCCAAAATCCATCAGCTTGGATACCTTGCCTTCGTAAACACCGCCCACTTCCACGTCGGCGGTGATGAGTTCAATGCGGCGTTGGGCTTCCTGACCGGCGGCACTGTCCACGGAGGCGATCTTCACGGTACCATCGTCTTCGATATCAATACTGGCACCGGTCTCCTCGGTAATCTGCCGTATGGTCGCGCCACCCTTACCAATGACGTCACGAATCTTGTCGGGATGAATTTTCAGCGTGATATAGCGCGGTGCATATTCGGACATTTCCATACGCGAGTTGGAAATAACCTCGTTCATCTTGCCCAGGATATGCATGCGCCCTTCCTTCGCCTGCGCCAGGGCCTGCTTCATAATGTCCTGGGTAATGCCGTCGATCTTAATATCCATTTGCAGCGCATTGACACCGTTTTGGGTGCCAGCGACCTTGAAATCCATATCACCGAGGTGATCTTCATCACCCAGGATATCGGACAACACCGCAAACTTGTCCTGTTCCTTGATCAGGCCCATGGCAATACCGGCAACCGGTGCCTTAATGGGCACGCCGGCGTCCATCAAGGACAGGCTGGTGCCGCATACTGAGGCCATGGAACTGGAACCGTTGGACTCGGTAATTTCCGATACCACACGAATGGAATACGGGAACTCGTTAACATCCGGCATGACAGCGATAACGCCACGTTTTGCCAGTCGTCCATGGCCGATCTCACGGCGTTTGGGGCTGCCCACAAAGCCCGTTTCACCCACACAATAGGGGGGGAAATTGTAATGCAGCATGAAATGTTCTTTGCGCTCGCCTTCGATGGCGTCAATGTTTTGCGCGTCCCTCGCCGTTCCCAGCGTAGTCACCACCAGCGCCTGCGTTTCACCGCGGGTAAACAGGGAAGAACCATGGGTGCGGGGTAATACACCAACGCGCACGTTGATGGGACGTACTGACTTGGTGTCACGGCCGTCGATACGCGGCTTACCTTCGATAATCTGTCCACGTACAATTTGCTTTTCCAGCTTTTCGATGGCATTGCGTACGTCTTTTTCGTCGTAGCTGTTTTCATCTTCTTCGTTGCACAGCTTCTCAATCAATCCGGAACGAATCTCACCCAGGCGGGTATAGCGATCCTGCTTTTCGCGAATCTGATAGGCTTCGATAAATTCATTTTTCGCCGCTTCGGCAATAGCTACGTTAACCGAGTCGTCGGTTTCCGGTGGCTGCCAGTCCCAGGGTTGGACGCCGGCGCCCTTGACGAAGTCTTTTATTCCCTGAATCACTACTTGCATTTGTTCATGGCCGAACACTACCGCGCCCAGCATAACGTCTTCCGACAATTCGTTGGCTTCGGATTCCACCATTAACACCGCATTTTCGGTACCGGCGACGACCAGATCCAGATCGCTGGTTTCAAGCTGAGTTGCTGAGGGATTTAACAAGTATTTTCCGTCCTTGTAACCCACCCGCGCTGCACCAATAGGTCCATTAAACGGTACCCCGGACAACGCCACGGAGGCCGACGCACCTATCATGGCCGGTATATCAGGATCAATTTCCGGATCCAGTGAAACAACCGTGGCAATCACCTGGACTTCGTTGGTAAAGCCGTTCGGAAACAATGGACGTAATGGCCGGTCAATAAGGCGGCTGGTCAGGGTTTCCTTTTCACTGGGCCGGCCTTCGCGTTTGAAAAAGCCCCCCGGAATTTTACCCGCCGAATACGTGCGTTCCTGGTAGTTAACAGTCAACGGGAAAAAGTCCCGGCCCTCGTCGCTTTCCTTTTGCGCTACTGTTGTCACCAGTACGACGGTATCGCCCATACTCGCCATCACCGCACCGCTAGCCTGTCGCGCAATTTCGCCAGTTTCCAATTTAACCTGATAGTCGCCGAACTTGATTTCTTTTTTAGTAGGATTCACTTCAGAATGTCCTCAATGCCTTGAAATTTGTTTATTTATAACCGCTAGGTGCAACCAATGTCTTACCCAACAGGATAGTAACGAATAACTTTATATATAAACGTCATACATAAAGGTCGATAAAATTTTTGGACTGGAAACGTTCATTTCCGCAACGGTATATCGATCAGCGGCGTAATCCCAGACGGGCGATCAGGTCACGATAACGATCAAGATTTTTCTTTTTCAGATAGTCGAGCAGTTTACGGCGTTGGCTGACCATGCGCAGCAATCCCTGGCGGGAATGGTGGTCGTGCTTATGCTCCTTAAAATGCTCGGATAAATCATCAATACGAGCGGATAATAAGGCAACCTGGACTTCCGGTGATCCGGTATCGCTGTCACCCTGCTTGTATTGATCAATAATCTGGCCTTTCTGTTCGGCGTTTAAAGACATTGCAAACTCCTGCTTTCGTTTACTTTCAATTGCTTAACTGGGTGAATGTGGTGGCGAAAAACATTCACGTTCATCATCCGGCGAAATGGTCGGGACGGGCGAATTTTACCCTATTTTGGTGAAGTTCATCAAACGCTTAGGCGCCACCCGGCCATCCTCCAGCACCTGTCCTACGCCCATAAAAGCCCCGTCGGGTCGATATAATCGTACAAAACCCTGATGTTTCATTTGCGGCACAAATACCGCCTGTCCCTGCTGCAAATAGCTACCGGCGTTTGACGTCAAGTGCACATCCGGCCAATCCTGCAAACCCGACTCAACGGGCAACAAAACCCCGTCCAGGGCCGCAAGTCCCTGTTTCTGTAGCGAATATAGTTCGTCGAGGGTTACCATCCGGGAACCTTCGAATACCCCCACCTGCGTTCGGCGCAATGCCGCGATATGGGCGCCACAACCGAGAATTTCACCGATATCATCGGCCAGGGTTCTGACATAAGTACCTTTTGAACAGTGGACATCCAGAACCAGGGTATGGGCATCCCGCTCAATTAAGGCAAGCTCATAAACTGTCACTGTTCGCGCCTGGCGTTCCACCTCGATTCCCTGGCGGGCAAGCTTGTATAAGGGCACGCCATCGCGTTTCAGGGCGGAATACATGGGCGGTATTTGCTGAAGCTCGCCGGTAAAACCCGCCAGCACTTCACGAATGCGATCGTCGCTGTAATCTTCCACCGGCCGCGTCGCAATCGCCGTCCCTTCCGCGTCAGCGGTATCCGTGCGTATACCTAACCGGCAAACGGCACGATAACGTTTGTCCGCGTCCAGCAAAAACCCGGAAATTTTGGTGGCTTCACCCAGGCATATGGGCAGCATGCCGGTGGCCAGCGGATCCAGACTGCCGGCATGGCCGGCTTTGTTTGCCTGAAACAACCGTTTAACTTTCTGCAGCGCGTGGTTAGAGGTCAGGCCTTCGGGTTTATCCAGTAAAACAACACCGTTCACCTCCCGGCCTTTTTGACGACGACGTTTTGCCAATCAATACCTCTTGTTCGTTCAACTGAAAGTAGTTTACTGAGTATGCTATTTGCCGGCACGGCCGGCGGTTCGTTGGGAACAAGGTGGATCAGCTCAATGTAACACTATCCACCTGATAACTTTCCCTATTCTTTATCCTGTTTATCAGGCGCCGATGATACCGCCTTTGCGATCAGTTCCGACATTCGGGCTGCATTATCAATTGATTGGTCGTAGACAAATTGCAGATCAGGGGTGGAGCGCAGTTTTAACCGGTGGGCAAGTTCACGTCGCAGAAAACCACCTGCCCGCCGCAATCCTTCCATGGTGGATTCCCGGGCTTTGTCATCACCCAGCACCGTAAAATATACGCGGGCATGTTCAAATTCCCTGGATACCTCGACACCGGTAATGGTCACCATGCCCACGCGGGGATCTTTCACTTCCAGTTGGATCAAGGCAGCCAATTCACGTTGTATTTGATCGGCGACCCGGTCCGTACGATTAAATTCCCGTGCCATACAACAACTATGCCTATGCTATCACCATTGAACCATTGCGCACGGTTAAAGGGTGCGCTGCACTTTCACGCGTTCGTAGACTTCGATTTGATCGCCGACCTTGACATCGTTATAGTTTTTAACGCCAATCCCGCATTCTTTACCGGACACCACTTCCTGCACATCGTCTTTGAAACGACGCAAGGATTCAAGCTCGCCTTCATAAATAACCACATTGTCACGCAACACGCGGATGGGGTTATTGCGCTTAACCACGCCTTCTACCACCATACAACCGGCAATAGCGCCAATTTTCGGCGATTTAAACACATCGCGGACTTCGGCAAGCCCGATGATTTCTTCCTTGTATTCCGGCTGCAACATGCCGGACAGGGACTGTTTCACTTCCTCAATGACATCGTAGATAACACTATAGTAGTGTAAATCCACGCCTTCTTCTTCGATAATACGCTTGGCGACCGAATCGGCGCGCACATTAAAGCCGATCATTACAGCGTTGGACGCAAGCGCCAGGTTGACATCCGACTCGTTAATACCGCCAACACCGGTGGCGACAATTTTGACTTTGACTTCGTCGGTGGAAAGTTTCTCCAGCGACTCCGCCAACGCTTCTGCGCTGCCTTGCACGTCGGTCTTAATCACCAGATTCAGGGCATTGACCTTACCCTCCTCCATCTGGTTGAACATGTTCTCCAGTTTTGCTTCCTGTTGCTTGGCAAGTTTGACATCGCGAAACTTGCCTTGCCGGAACAGGGCGACTTCGCGCGCCTTGCGTTCATCCGGCACCACCACGGCCTCTTCTCCTGCCGGCGGTGCGCCGGACAGCCCCAGCACTTCCACAGGCGTTGAAGGACCGGCTTCATCGAGATGCGTACCGGTTTCATCCAGCAAGGCACGTACCCGGCCGTATTCCTGACCGGCCAGTAACACATCGCCTTTCTTCAAGGTGCCGTTTTGCACCAGTACCGTGGCTACGGGGCCGCGGCCTTTATCAAGACGCGATTCCACCACAACGCCGCGGGCCGGCGCATCTTTAACCGCTGTCAGTTCGAGCATTTCACTCTGTAGCAAGATCGCATCCAGCAGATCATCGATACCTTCACCGGTCTTGGCGGATAAGTTGATAAACTGCACATCACCACCCCAGTCTTCCGGCACCACCTCCTCGGCCACCAGTTCCTGTTTAACGCGGTCCGGCTGAGCTTCTTCCTTATCGATTTTGTTCACCGCAACGACAATGGGCACTTCGGCGGCTTTGGCATGTTGAACGGCTTCCCGTGTTTGCGGCATAACTCCGTCGTCCGCAGCAACCACCAGTACAACAATATCCGTTGCTTTGGCGCCGCGCGCCCGCATAGCCGTAAACGCCGCATGGCCCGGTGTATCAAGAAACGTAATAGCGCCTTTATCTGTCTCCACACGATAGGCACCAATATGCTGGGTAATACCGCCGGCTTCGCCTTCGGCAACCTTGGTTTTGCGGATATAATCCAACAGGGATGTTTTCCCATGATCTACATGCCCCATAATGGTCACCGCCGGTGCGCGATGGATGGCTTCGCCTCCGACATCCAGTTCCTGCGCCAGATCTTCCTCGATGGCATCGGCCCGCACCAGTTGATAATTGTGACCCATTTCTTCGACAACCAGCGCCGCCGTCTCCTGGTCCAGCACCTGATTAATTGTCACCATGGAACCCATTTTCATCAGAACCTTAATCAGTTCAGCGGCCTTAATACTCATTTTCTGGGCAAGTTCGGCAACAGTAATGGTTTCCGGAATGTTCACTTCACGTACGATGGGGGCGGTGGGCCTTTCAAAACCGTGAACCGGTTTGGCGGCAACCGACTTTTGCTTACCTTTCTTGCGGCGTCCAGCTTTGCTGGAATCGACATGCAGTTCTTCGCGGCCGAATTTGGTTTCCTTTTTGAGACGCTCGGCCTTTTGACGACGCGAGAGCTTGCTTTCAAGCTCGCCTTTTTCTTCCTTAATAGCCTTACGGGCTTCTGCTGACGGCTTGCTTTCAGCGGCCGGCGTACCTGCAGTCTGCAATTCCTCTTCGATTTCCGCCTGCGACTCTTCGGCTTCCAACTCGCGGGCTGCTTCCTGCTTGCTGCGGCGCTTTTTCTCTTTTTCCTTGCCTTTTTTGGCTTCTTCGGTTTCGGGCTTTTTAGCCTTTTCCGCTTCAGCTCCGACCTCTGCCGTTTCCGCGGCTGCCTTGGCCGATTGCGCCTGTGTTTTGGCTTCAGCCGTTTCAGCAACTTTTTCTTCCCGCGCTTCCGGTTTCACCGCCGCAGGTTTCGCCTCAGCTTGCGGAACGCCGGTAACTTTCTGCTTTTCAGATTCTATTTTCTTCTTGATTTCTTCCTTGGCTTTTAACAGTTTTTCTTTTTCTTCTTTTTCTGATTTCAAGCGCTCGGTTTCTTCGGCCAGCGCCACGCTGCGTTTAACATAGGTGCGTTTTTTCCGCACTTCGACACTAACCGTTTTACTTTTGGCGCCGCGCCCGGTCGCAACAGGTTGTCTCAGTTCGCTGACACTTTTCCGCTTGAGGGTGATTTTTCCCGCCGTCGTCGCACCACGCGCCGCAGTCCCGTGACTATCGCGCAAAAAATTCAACAGCTGTGCTTTCTGGTCTTCGCTGACCGTCTCTTCGGGGCTTGTCACCGGTAAACCGGCTTTGCTCAACTGTGAAAGCAACCGGTCTACAGGTACACCCAATACACTTGCAAGCTGTTTTACACTAACGCCTGGCATAGAACTCCTCACGTTACTACCCTTGCTGTTCATCGGCAAACCAGGGGGCTCTGGCTGTCATAATTAACTGGGCCGCCCTGTCTTCGTCCATTTCCTCAATTTCTATTAAATCATCCACTGATTGCTCAGCGAGATCTTCCATGGTTTTAACACCCTTACCCGCCAGAATATGAGCCAGTTGTGGATCCATACCTTCCATATTCAGCAGATCTTCGGCCGGTTGCGCCTGTTCCCATACTTCCTCTTGCGCCAGCGCCTTGGTTAACAGCACATCTTTGGCCCGGCTTCGCAATTCATTAACCATGTCTTCATCAAACTCTTCAATTTCCAGCATTTCGTTCAACGGCACATACGCCACTTCCTCGACACTGGAATATCCTTCCTGCACTAAAATGGAGGCAACCTCTTCATCAACATCCAGTTGCTCCATAAACAATTTTTGTGCCGCCTCCAGTTCCGCTTCGGTGCGTTCGGCGGCCTGCGATTCGGACATCACATTGAGTTCCCAACCCGTCAGGTCGCTGGCCAGGCGCACATTTTGACCGCCACGGCCGATGGCCTGCGACAACTGGTCATCTTCCACGGCAATATTCATGGAGTGCATGTCTTCGTCGACGACAATAGATACCACTTCCGCCGGCGACATGGCATTGATGACGAACTGGGCCGGATTTTCATCCCACAGGATGATATCGACACGCTCTTCCGCCAGTTCATTGGATACGGCACGAACCCGAGATCCACGCATACCCACGCAGGCACCCACCGGATCAATTCGCGCGTCATTGGTTTTCACGGCGATTTTAGCTCGAGAACCCGGGTCGCGCGCTGCGCCCATAATCTCGATTAATCCTTCACCCACTTCGGGTACTTCCAGAGTAAAAAGTTCAATCAACAGTTCCGGCGCCGTCCGGCTGACAAACAACTGAGGACCGCGCGCTTCGGACCGAACATCCTTGAGATAGCCCCGTAAACGATCGCCGGGCCGCACCGCTTCACGCGGGATCATCTCTTCGCGCGGAATAAAAGCTTCCACGTTATCACCCAAATCAATACTAACGTTGCCTTTTTCCACCCGCTTGACCACGCCCATGATGAGCTCGCCAACACGGTCCTGATAGGATTCCACCACGCGGGCACGTTCCGCTTCGCGCACTTTCTGCACAATCACCTGCTTGGCGGTTTGCGCGGCAATGCGGCCGAATTCCACGGATTCCATCGGCTCTTCGATATAACCTTCCACTTCGATGTCGGAATCAATTTTCCGGGCATCGCTCAAAAGCATCTGTTTATCGGGATATTCCAGCTCCTCGTCATCGGCAATAACCTGCCAACGGCGGAACGTTTCATAGTTACCGGTCTTTTGATCGATCGATACACGGGTATCAATATCCCCGTCATGCAATTTTTTACTCGCGGTTGCCAGTGCCGATTCGATGGCTTCGAATATAATTTGCCGGCTAATGCCCTTTTCATTGGACACCGCATCCACGACGAGTAAGATCTCTTTGTTGTTCATCCTTTGATTGCCTCTTGCAACTGCAATGCTAGAACTCTGGAACTAAATTGGCCTTTTCGATGGTATTGAACGGAAGCTCGATTTGCTGTTCGTCAACTTCCAGTACGACATTTCCATCTTTTACACCGTGTATAATCCCGGTAAATTTTCTTCGTCCCTCAATAGGCAACGACAATTTCACTTTCGCTTTTTGATGACGAAACTGCTCAAAATGTTCAATGGTAAACAACGGTCTGTCCAACCCCGGTGATGACACCTCCAGGTTATATTGGCCTCGAACTAAATCTTCGACGTCCAATAGACCGCTTAACTGATGGCTGACACGTTCGCAGTCATCAATAGTTATTCCGTTTTGGTGGTCGATATACACGCGTAATAACGAATGTTTTCCCTGCGACAGATATTCGATACCCACCAGTTCATATCCCAGCGTCTCCACCACGGGTTCGATAATTTCCTGTATCTTCGCCGGGGCCTGCTGCATCTCGATCGCCTAAATAAAAAATGGGCCAAAGGCCCACCCCAATAAAACCACTGCTGTAATCAACCTAAAATCTGCGGCATAGTATAAACCTTCGCCATGCAAAACGCCAAGGTTATTGCGTATTTAGGGGCGAATTTGCCTAAATTACCTGCAATTTTCCGAGTTCTTAATGAAAGCAGGCACCATGCCAAAAAAAAGCCTCGTTACCGAGGCTTTATTGTTATCTATTGTCACGGACTTCGCTTTGTAGCGGGGCAGGATTTGCACCTGCGACCTTCAGCGGCTGCGCCGGATGGAAGGTTGAGCCCGACCCGTCGGGCGTACCGCTACTAAAAATCATATTTCCTTTATTTTGGTAGCGGGGGCAGGATTTGAACCTGCGACCTTCAGCGGCTGCGCCGGATGGAAGGTTGAGCCCGACCCGTCGGGCGTACCGCTACTAAAAATCATATTTCCTTTATTTTGGTAGCGGGGGCAGGATTTGAACCTGCGACCTTCGGGTTATGAGCCCGACGAGCTACCGGACTGCTCCACCCCGCACCTGAAGGGAGGGGATTCTACCTAACTTGGTAAGTCAATAGCAAGCGTTATTCCCAAGCGTTTGGTCAGAAATCTCTTTGGCAGGTGGCAGGTTAGTCTCGGTCGTTGAATTTTGCGCAGTCATGGAATAACAAATCCGGCGCCAGTGTTCACCCACTTATCGGCGCCCGTTAAACCACCGCCATTTGTGGTCAAGTCCCTATTAATAAACAAGTTTTTGGTGAGGATTTGTGCTCTGGACAACATGCCGTGGTACCCCCACCGGTTTTTGTACTAACTAACCGGTTTCCAGCACCACCATCGCCACCGCGTAGTCATTCTCGTCCGATAAGCTCAGATGGCTGGCACTGATCTCAAAACGTTCGGCAAGGATGCTTGCCGTTTCCTCAAACTGCAGCAACGGCCGTCCGTGGTCGTCGTTATCAACGATGATATGGCGCAGACTCAGGCCGTCGCGAAATCCCGTACCAAATGCTTTCGCCACCGCTTCCTTGGCGGCAAAGCGTTTGGCTAAAAAATTCGCCGGTCTTACATAGCGATTGAATCGCTCTATTTCCGACGGCGCCAAAATGCGCTCCGCGAAACGTTGACCATATCGAGACAGAGCATCTTCGAGGCGGCATATCTGAACGATATCCGTGCCGATGCCAAAAATCATTGGCGACGGGCCTCCACCATCAAGCGCTTCATTTCCCGGACGGCTTCCTGAAAGCCGGTAAACACTGCCCGGGCCACAATGGCATGCCCGATGTTCAACTCCCGGATCCCGGCGATCGCCGCAACGTCCTGTACATTATGGCAGTGCAAGCCATGACCGGCATTGACGTGCAGGCCAAGATCAGTGCCCAGCTTAACGCCCTGGATAACGCTATTGAGTTCCGCGTGGCGTTGTGCCCGGCTGGTGGCATCGGCAAAACTGCCGGTGTGAATTTCGATGACCGGCGCGCCGGCTTTTTTAGCGGCTTCAATTTGGTCTGCCTCAGCGTCAATAAACAACGACACCCGGACACCGGCCTCGGCCAGACGCTCACAAGCCTGCTTGATCCGGTCAAACTGACCCACCACATCCAGCCCCCCCTCCGTGGTCAGTTCTTCACGTTTTTCGGGTACCAGGCAGCACTCCTCAGGGCGGATGCGTTCGGCGATGGCGAGCATTTCCTCGGTAACCGCCATTTCCAGGTTCATCCGTGTCTGCAAAATACCTTTGAGCACCTCGACATCACGGTCCTGAATATGGCGGCGGTCTTCTCTTAGGTGCAAGGTCACAGCATCGGCCCCTGCCTGTTCCGCTTCGATGGCCGCCTGCACAGGATCAGGGTAACGGGTCCCCCGCGCCTGGCGCAATGTGGCCACATGGTCGATGTTAACGCCCAGTAAAATCGTTTTGTCGTCGCTGATTTGCATAATCTCATCCATACCGGTAAAAACCGGCTTTCGGTTCTGTCCTGAGGTGACAATAAATTTTGCGGCCTTGGTCGCTGTTACGCGGACGTATTTTAACACCAATAACCGCGAATTTTGCACGGCCCGGCCGCGGAAAAAATCCCGACGCGAACGCTATGGGTTCCTTTGTACGACTGGATCGCAGTGGTTACTGTTCTGAGCAACTACCGGGCATCCTCTACACAAGATACCCACAGAACGCCCTCCCCCGTTACCCCTTATCCCTCCAGTTCCGGGGATGGCCGGGACAGGCCTGTCACCAGTTGCCGGCTATGCAGTGTCTTAGGGCCCAGGTGATAATCGATCACGCTACGCAACAAGCGCTTGGCCTCCCTGAGTATTTGCAACAACGCCTCATCAGGCTGCTGGATTTTCGCCAGCAACCGCCGGTCATCCATCAAGTCCAACAACGTGACACCGCTGATCCTGATCCCCTGTTGTTCATCATGTTCATCGAGGATGCGCACCGGCCCGTGGCCCAACTGATAGTCGTAAAACGATCCGGCTGCAACGGGTGAACGGGTTTTCACGTCATGATCCAGAACCAGGCCGTAGCCGATGGACTGCAGCAATTCCAGTTCAAAACGCCTTAAAATCACCTGCCACATGAGATCGTCTTCGCGCGTGCCGGTTAACCGGTGTAATTGACCCAGGGTCGTGTGATAGCGGTTGAACAGTTCATCATGGGGATCATTACGGTGTAAAAAATAATGAATCAATTCGTTCAAATAAAACGCGCTGGCCAGGTATCTGGACTTTAGCATGACGGGCCGGGCGAATAATTCAGCATCCGTCAGCGTACCGAGCTCGGATCGACTAACCCAGGAAAGCAACAGCGGCTGAAAGGGCTGCAACAGACCGCGAATTTTTGATTTCGGGCGTTTCACGCCCTTGGCCACCAGCGTGCAGCGGCCATGATTTTCGGAAAACACTTCGACCAGGGCACTGGTGTCACGGTATGGGCGTTGATGTATCACATAGGCAGGCTGCAGTTGAACCCGTTGATGATCAGTCATCAGTGTACCCAAGACTTCGCAGGGCCTTTTCGTCATCGGACCAGCCCTGTTTAACTTTGACCCAGAGCTGCAAAAACACCTTGCACTCAAAAGCCCGCTCCATGTCCTTGCGCGCTTGCTCGCCGATATTTTTGAGACGACTGCCCTGCTTGCCAATAATAATCGCTTTTTGCCCCGGTCTGGACACCCAGATAATGGCACTGATGCGCTTCAGGTTTTCCTTGTCCTCGAAACGCTCGATCTCCACGGTCAGGGCATAGGGCAACTCCTGGCCCAATGAACGCATTAACTTTTCACGAATAAACTCCGCCGCCAGAAAACGTTCACTGCGGTCGGTCACCTGATCTTCCGGGAAAAACGGCGCGGACTGAGGTAACCGCTGAATAACTTCTTCCTGCAACGCCATTACCGAATCCCCGGTGCGGGCCGACAGGGGTACAACCGCGGCGAAGTTCATTTTTGATGACAGCTGCTGCAGATAGGGTAACAGGTCATCCTTGCGCTTAATTTTATCCACCTTGTTGACCGCCAGTATCACCGGTACGTTACTTTGCGATAATTTCCCTAACACGAAATCATCCTGATCATTCCAGGACAACGCTTCCACCACAAATATCACAACATCCACGTCAATAAGCGACGACATGGCGGCGCGATTCATGTATCGGTTCAGGGCTTCCCGGGCAGTGCCGTGTATACCGGGCGTATCCACGTAAATAATCTGCGCCTTATCGGCGTTATTAATACCCAATATACGATGGCGGGTTGTCTGGGGCTTGTGGGCGGTAATACTGATTTTCTGTCCGAGCAACTGGTTCAGCAACGTAGATTTGCCGACGTTGGGGCGGCCGATGATTGCGACGTAGCCGCAGGAAAAACTGGTACCGGCGTCATTGCGTTGATTTACCATAGTGTTGAATATTACTCCGTTACGAACTAGATCAGAATAAAAAAAACGGATAACCAGGCCGGATAGTAGCAGGTCATCGCGCAGCAGGATGGAAAATTACCA